>JAKORQ010000177.1 GCA_029777755.1 Planctomycetota bacterium | reverse complement strand
TGAGTTTGAGTATTTTCGCGAGTTTCAGATTCGCTTCAACCAGTTGGTATTTACTTATCTGGACCACCCGGACACCGTGGGAGGCATGATCTGGAATGGCTACCCGGTGATCCGCTACACGCTCATCTGGCTGGCCTGCATGGTCGTGCTGGCGCTGGTGCTGCGCAAGTTGATGCGCAAGATCTATGGTGACCTGGATTCACGGGCCATCCCCCTGACGCTGAAGTATGTCATAGCCGAGGGCATCTGCATCCTGCTGCTGGTGTTCCTGCTGGTGGTGGGCATCCGTGGCGGCCTGCAGAGCGTACCGCTGCGCTGGGGAGACGCATTCAAGAGTGATGAGGACGTGGTAAACCAGTTATCGCTCAATGGCCTGTATACGCTTGGGAGAACGATCGGCGACAACGTCCTTCGCCATGACGTAAGCCAGAAATGGGCGGCGCGGATGGATCACGCGGAAGCAATCCAGATCGTGCGCGATGTGGTGGTGGCCGAGAACGACCAACTGCTGAAGCCAGAAGAATCGACGGTTCTGCGTATCGCCGGGGACGAGCCACGAACTGTCAACCTGAAACCCGGCGTCGAAAAGCCCAATGTGGTCCTGGTGATAATGGAAAGTTTCTCCGCCCAGCTAAGCGCGGCTTGCGGCGGCAGCGAGGATATTGCGACCAACTTCTCCGCACTCGCCCGTGAAGGCATCCTCTTCGATCACTGCTTCTCTGTTGGCAAGCACACGCACCAGGGCGTCTTCGGCACCCTCCTGGCATTTCCCAACCTGCCGGGGTATGAGGCCCTCATGCAGACACAGGCGGCGAATCAGCCGTTCTCCTCCCTGCCGAGGATCATGAAGAATGCCGGATACCAGACGATGTTCATCTACAATGGCAACTTCTCCTGGGACAACATGCGTGGCTTCTTCCGCAAGCAGGGAGTCGATAAGTTTGTCGGCGGGGATGATTTTGACCCAAGCGTTCCCCGCGATGCGGTTTGGGGCGTTGAGGACGCCGACCTGTTTCGCCGGGCCAACCAGGAATTCGAGGCGGCCGCGAAGGATGGACCATTCCTGGGGATCGTGCTGACGCTCTCCAACCACGCTCCCTGGGATGTGCCTGATTTCCCCGGGAAACTTGAGGATGCAGGAGAACTTACCGGGCCGCTCAACGGTGTTCGCTATGCCGACTGGGCGATCGGCCAGTTCATGGCCGAAGCCAAACAGATGGAGTATTTCGACAATACACTGTTTGTCTTCGTGGGGGATCACGGCTCACGCGTGGTGGGCGAAAAGCTGACCGCCGCCGGCCTGCTCACTCATCACATCCCCCTGCTGTTCTACGGGCCTAACGTGCTCGATACCGCGCCCTATGTCGACAAGACGATCGCCAATCAGCTTTGCGTGGTGCCGACCATCATGGGACTGTTGGGAATCAGGGCGCCGCACGCATCCTGGGGCAGGGATCTATTCACAGTCGAGGGACGGGAGGAAAACGTCGCCATCTTCAAGGGATCCGGAGGCGATAACGCCATGGCGATCATCGACGATGAATACCTCTTCGTCGTCGATGAAGCAGACCACGGGATCCTCTACCACTACTCACTCTCGCCTGCCGACGTCACGCCTGTGACCGGCGACACCGCGGAAATCACCCGCAGACTGGAGAAGCGGCTGTACGCCTTCCTCCAATGCGCCCTTGCCGACCTGCGGGCAATGCGGGCCGGGCCCGATCCTGTGGAGCAGGCCCGGCTCACCGTCATGGTTCCCCGGCGCTAGTCCTTGAGCGCCTCGTCGATGGCGGACAACTCCTCGGCCGAGAAGGAAGTCTTCTCGGCTGCCTTCACGTTTTCCACGATCTGTTCCGGCCGGCTGGCGCCGATCAGCGCGCTTGTCACCGACGGGGTACGCAGAACCCACGAAAGAGCCATCTGCGCGAGCGACTGGCCGCGATGCTGGGCAATCTGGTTGAGCTTTTGCAGCTTGGCGCGCAACTGCGACGTGATCGCCGACGGCTTGAGGAACGTCCCGGGCGTACCGGCGCGGGAGTCCTGCGGTATGTCGTTGAGATACTTGCTGGTGAGCAACCCTTGGGCTAGCGGGCAGAAGGCGATGATACCCAGCCCAAAGCGATCGGTAATGGGCACCAGGTCAGGCTCAATCCAGCGGCCAAGCATGTTGTAGCTGGGTTGGTGGATGATTGGCTTCGCAAAGCCGTTCTCGCGGCAGACCTGGATCGCATCGGCCGTCATGGCACCCGAGTAGCTGCTGATGCCCGCGTAGATCGCCTTGCCAGATTTCACGGCCTGGTCGAGAGCCCCCATGGTCTCCTCTAAGGGCGTATCGGGATCCGGCCGATGGCTGTAGAAGATGTCGACGTAGTCGAGCTTCAATCGCCTCAGTGAGGCGTCCAGGCTGGCCAGCAGGTACTTGCGCGACCCCCACTCACCATACGGCCCGGGCCACATGCGATAGCCGGCCTTGGTGGAGATGATCAGTTCATCGCGATAGCGGGCGAAATCCTCCTTGAGAATCCTGCCGACCCTCTCCTCGGCCGCCCCGGGCGGCGGGCCGTAGTTATTCGCCAGGTCGAAATGGGTGATGCCATTGTCGAATGCCGCAAAGAGCATGCGGCGGCAGTTCTCGTGGAAGCTGGCCTCCTCGGAATGGTGGGCTGAGTCGGTACCCGGTGCCCCAAAATTGTGCCAGCATCCCAGGCTGATAGCCGGCAGCAGCAATCCCGACCTGCCACAGCGGCGGAACCAGTTGCCGGCCTCGTATCGCTTAGCGTTTGCTTCGTACGCCATGGATTGTTCCTTCCCGTTAAGTGGACGTGGGAGTTTACCCGATCCCACCCTAAGGAATATACGCTCTGCCGCCTGACATTCATCAGCCCGCTTCCAAACGGCCATGAGCCCGCGACAATTTCGCATGAGAACTGTCTGCGACCTTGAGGTGGGACTGATCGATCGTGCCGAGTTTGCCCGGAGGCAATGGTACTCGGCAACAGACCTTTGGTACTACCATCGGCCTGGCCGGCCATCGGCCCGCCGCTTGCGGAGCGGCTTCTACGACCTGATCGATGAACACCTGCGCGAGCCGTGTCTCATGCTTCATAAGGCGGGGTTTGCCACGCTTCCATCATGCGAGGGGCACTTCCATGGGCGCAGCTACTTCGCCGAGGTCTGGCAGACTCTGCAATGGGAGAACGAGCAGATACGAGGCAGCGGCCTGGTACTGCACAACTCGGAGACCAACGAGCTTGTGCGGTTTGCCGATAGTGCTTACGAGCTGCCATGGCCGAACTTCGCCGGCTTTCTTGAGGAGCTCACGCGCACCCAGGTGGGAGGCTACCTGGGAGTGGAGTTACGGCGTGAGCACCGCCATATCGCAAGGGAGCTTTCACGTAGCCCGTACCAGGAAAACGCGGCTACTATCGGTCTGGAGCGTCCTGCAGAAGGCGTCTGGATTGCTGCGGTATATGTGGATCCGCTCAATCCCGAGCACGGGGCCAGCACGTGGAAAAAGGCCGGTGGTTACTTGCGAAGGCTGGTGCATCTGCCGGAACGGCACATGGTGGTCTCGGCTCCTGCATAGGCGCGGCAGGCTGACGGAGGAGGGATGAAATGAAGCTGCTACTTGTCTTCGCGCTCTTGTTCATGGCCGGGTGCTCGCAGGACTATGGCGCCACCGAGTACGATCATCGCGACGCAAGTCCCGCCGGCTCAACGGTTCACCCGGCCGAGGCCAGCGGCTACATGGACTCAACCGATCCGCAGGCGTTTCCACCAACGCCGGGCGATTCAGACAACCCGTGGCGATGATTCCATCCATGGCTCTGGATTGCGCGGCGACATACCCGCATACTGCTGCCCATGCGATGGACCCAGATGCTCATTCCCACCACCAGGGAAACGCCGGCCAATGCCAACTCCGTAAGCCATCAACTTCTGGTGCGGGCTGGATTTGTGCGCCAGGTAAGCCCTGATCGATACGCCCTGCTGCCATTGGGACAGAGGGTTGTTCACAATCTGCAGAAAGCTGTGCGCAGGGAGATGGCTGCGCATGGTGCTATCGAAATCACCCTGCCGGCGTCGTCGACTTCCCAGAGCGTCAACCACGCAAATCAACTGGTCATCTCCTGCATCACCAGTTACCGGCAACTGCCGCTTGGTCTCTACCATGTCGCAAGCCAGAACCCTGATCCTGAGGCAAGCGGATTGGCCGGGGCACTCGATCCGCATGTTATCGAGACGTTCCACTATCGCGCAGACGGTGTGGCCACTTCTCACAGCTCTTCTTTGGAGGTGATCGAGAAGATCCTCAAGCTGTGTGCTCTGCCGTTGGTACGGGCCGCCGATACCGGCGGCAGCGCGGTGCTCTATCCCTGCCAATCAGGTCCCGATATGTTCCTGGCCTCCGACAAGGGAAACTACACCGCCACCGTCCGGGCCTGTGCTGTGCCTCGTAGCGGCTATGAGCTTGGCGGTCTGCCGCATGGCGAGCTTGAGAAGATCCACACCCCGGGCATGCACACCATCGACGAAGTGGCGCGTTACCTTGAGGTCAGGCCCGACTCGATCTTGAAGACCATCGTCTACGAAGCCGGCTCCGATGATCCGGGCGCCGCCTACGCCCCCAAATGGGTGGTGGCTGTGGTCAGGGGAGATCATCAGGTTAACGACGCCAAGCTTCTCGCGGCCGCCCGGCAATTCAACGCCACCTGGATCCGTCTCACCGACAATGAGGAGCTGCGGTCCCGCTTTGCCATCGGATTCGTCGGCCCGAATGCGGCCATGCGGCAGTTCTTCGCCGTGCTGATCATCGACCATGATGCCGCCCAGGATCGCGCCTGGGTGGCCGGCGCCAACGAGATCGACTATCACGTGAAGAACTTCAACTGGTTCCGCGACGCCGGCGACCGTATCGCCGACCCGATCAAGACGGCAGTCGCAGACATCAGGGACGCCGTTCCCGGCGATCCGTCTCCACTGGGGGATGGCGGAGTGCTCCGGGAGCTGCGCGGGCACAAGATCGCCTCCATCCAGGATAGACTTGCCACCGGCGCCAGGTACGTCGATGAGAGCGGCTCTCGGCGCGAGATAGTCGGTAGCTACAGCCGCATCGATCTCACGAGGCTGCTTATAGCCTGCGTGGAGCAGCACCACGACGAGAACGGGATCATCTGGCCGATCGGCATTGCTCCGGTTCAAGTGTGCATCACGCCGATCCGCTATGAGGGACAGACGCGCGAGGTCGCCGATCGCCTGTATGCCCAGTTGATAGCCGCAGGGGTTGACGCGATCCTGGATGATCGTGACGCCCGGCCGGGCTACAAGTTCGCCGATGCCGACCTCGTCGGCATCCCGGTACGCATCAACATCGGCGATCGCGGACTCAAGGAAGGGAAAGTGGAACTGAAGCTGCGCCACGAGCAAACACCGCAACTCGTTCCACTTGGGGATATCCAGCGGCGCGTGAGCGATCTATTGACCAGCGATCCTGAATCTGACTGAACTTTGGCGACCGTCGGCAGGTAGTCTCCCTAAACTTGGTTGAAGGGGGACATTGGAATGAGATGGTCGTTCAGGATCGCACGCGTGCTGGGGATAGACGTGAAGCTTCACGTCACGTTCTTCCTTATCGTCCTGCTTGGTGCGATGCAGTGGAGCAGTTACGGAACGGCCGGGCTACTGTTCGGCGCAGTGCTGATCCTGCTGCTATTCGCGTGCGTGACGCTTCATGAACTCGGCCATTCAGTGGTAGCGCAGGCATACGGGATCAAGGTGCGCGAGATCGTGCTGCTGCCGATCGGCGGTGTTGCCCTGCTCGACCGTAACCCGGACCGGCCGCTACAGGAACTGCTCATCGCCATCGCCGGCCCCGCGGTGAACGTCGTGATTGCCTCGACCATGCTGGCCGGCATGGTCCTCACTGGCTTTGCCGACCGGATGGACCCGCAGACCCTGCTCGCCCTGGCAACTTCCGGCCCTTCCGCCCATGCCCTGCTAATCTGGCTGTTCAACGCCAATGTCGTAATCGTGCTGTTCAACATGATTCCGGCCTTTCCGCTGGATGGCGGAAGAGTCCTGCGGGCCTTACTGGGTTTCTTCATGGACTGGAGCCGGGCCACGCAAGTATCCGCCGGCATCGGTCAGTTCATGGCACTGGGGCTTGGAGTCCTGGCACTGTTCGGCGGCAGTATTATCTTGGCCGTGATTGCGGTGTTCGTATTCCTTGCGGCCGGCATGACGCGAGATGATGAACGGGCCAGGGCGGTGCTGGCCGCCCGCAACATCGGCGACGTCTACAACAAGTATGCCCTGACGCTGGATGAGTCGGATCGCGTCAGCCGGGTGGTGGATTATCTGCTTACCAGCTATCAGCCCGATTTCGCCGTGCTGCGCAATGGCGAGCTACTGGGAGTGGTTACACGTGAGCAGGCGCTTCTGAATCTCGCGAACTCCACAGGCGACGATCCGGTCACCAGGGCCATGCTGACCGACATCCCTGGCGTAGATGCCTCAACTCCACTGGATGAAGTGCAGCGGGTAATGCTCGAGCGCGAGT
>JAKORQ010000176.1 GCA_029777755.1 Planctomycetota bacterium | reverse complement strand
TGCCCCGCCCCAGTCGACGCGGAAACCGGTCATCACCTCATCGATCAGCAGGAGAACGCCGTACTCATCGCACAACTTGCGCAGCCCCTGAAGGTAGCCGGGCTCCGGCGGCACGACACCCATGTTGCCGCAGATGGCCTCAAGGCAGATGCAGGCGATCTTGCCTTCGTACTCCTTAAACAGCTTTGCGGTGCCTTCCAGGTCGTTGAAATGAACCAGCAGAGTGTTGCCCGCGACTGACTGGGGAACGCCCGGCGATGAAGGAGTCCCGAGCGTGAGCGCTCCTGACCCGGCCGACACCAGCAGCGAATCTACGTGGCCGTGATAGCAGCCGATGCACTTCGCGATCAGGTCACGCCCGGTGGCAGCTCGCGCAAGGCGAATGGCGCTCATGGTCGCCTCAGTACCGCTGTTGACGAAACGCACCATCTCAATAGATGGAATGGCAGCCGTGATGGTGCTGGCCAGCTCGATCTCCGCCTCGGTAGGCGCGCCGAAACTTGCGCCATGGTGCAGGGCATGGGAAACCGCCGACACAACGCTGTCGTTGCAATGCCCGGCAATCAGCGGGCCATAGCTGCCGACGTAATCAATGTAGGTGTTGCCATCGACGTCGGTGACACGACAGCCCTTCCCCTCGCGGATGAACACTGGCGTCCCCCCCACCCCCTTGAAAGCGCGAACGGGAGAAGAAACACCACCGGGCATCAGACGCTGAGCTTCTGCGAACGCGGCCCGAGAACGAAGGCGATTGCTGCTGGTCATGGCACGGTATTATGGAAATGCCAACGGGCATGTGAAGTGCTGATGCATCGATTGCATCAGGATACCCTATTCGGCGCCATCAGCCGCGGAAAAGGTACGCCGCAAGCAGTATCAGGGCCACCCCCACAACGAGCAGGACAATGCCCGATGCAATAAGCAGACGCAGCAATTGCCGGGACATTTCCTCCCGGTGGGCACGCAGCATCCTGTCGGCCGCGGCAAGCTTTTCATCCACCACGATGGAGGTTCGAGCGGCCACATCCTCAGCGAGGCGTTTTGACATCCCCTCAAGTCGCTCGGTCGCCTGCTCCACGGCGCGATCGGCTGCCACCTTGATCTTCTCCGATGCCAGCGGCCACTGCTGTTCAACGGCCGAGCGAAACTCCGCCACCGCGCGCCGCACCGACTGGTCGGTGCGAAACTGGGCATAGTCGATGGCGCGGCGCAGCATGTCCTCGGTGGCATTGAGCGGATTGAGTCGTCCGCCGGGCGCACGCTCCGTCTCGGGTGGAGTGTCGATCACTTCCGGAATCGGGTTGTCATCTGGATCAGCCATGGGCGGGCCCTTCGGGCTCTGGCGCGGCCGCTGGCGATGCTCGCGCACCCACTCGGCCACCTGGCCGACGATTGCACCGATCAACACCTGCTGCCATGCCATAGGTTGCACACCTCTCTAACCCAAGCGTAGGCGCAGCCATTACTGTCGAGATCACTGTGCGCGTACAATTCGTTGATGCGGTATCCGTTAAGCAGACTGATGACGGCAGCCCTCCTCGCCACACTGGTGGCAGGCGGATGCAAGTCTGCCGGGCGCGCCGAATCCCGTACTGACTCGGTGTACCTGGGCGAGAGCTTCGATCCTGTACTGCTGACCAGCGCCACCGGCCGACTGATCGGGGAACTGTACGTCAACATGGTCACCGTGTCGGCAGAGGCGGCAAGGCTTACCGAAGATCACTCGGTGCGTGAAGGCTCGATCCGCTGGAGGATCTACACTGCAACGCAGATTGACCGCATTCGTTCCCTCACCGATCCGCGTATGCGCTTCGCCGCCCTGTGGACGCTGGCCGCGCAAATGCGCATCGCGTTCACCGAGTATGAGGGCCCGCCACGTTTTGGCGACCAGCAGTATCGCTACCAGGACTTTGCCCGCGCATTTGAGAAGAGCGTACAGGACCTTGGCTACCTCATCTTCCCTGAGAGCGTGATGCAGCAGGTTACGCCGGAGATCGAGCGGCTGGCGCGAACATCCGGCGTCTCGGGCTGGTTTACGCCTGAAGCAACCAACATCCAGCGCGGGCCGATCTCGCAACTGCTAGCGGTGCCGCTTTCGCCAATATCGGGCCTCCAGGGAGTGGGCGATACGCCGGCCGCCATCAACCGCTTCACTGACGCCGCCCGGGACATGACGCGGGTGGTGGACAATCTCCCCGAGCGCACGAGATGGCAGATCGAACTGATGATGCTCGAGGCGCAGAACCACGGGGCGGTGGCGGAAGCTCTCCGCGAGTTCTCCGAGGCAAGGAAGGCGATCGAGCGCATCTCAACAGAGTTGCCGCAACAGACGCGCGAGCTCTTGGCCGACCCGAAACTGGCCGAGAATATTGAGAAGATTCAGCAGTTGATGCAGATGGCCGGCGAGCTTTCAGCGCGACTGGACAATACTCTCAAGGAGTTTCGCCAGACCATCTCCGATGTTCGCCAGACGGTGAATGACGCCCAGGTGGCGTCGGTGGCCATCGGCAAGGCCGCCAACGAGGTGAACCTCATGGTGGCGGCCATCAAGGAGGATGATGGCGACAATGATGAGTCTGCCACTGGTGAGGAGGGGGAAAAGTTCCGTATCAGTGATGTCACCGAGGCCGCGGTGCGGATCGAGTCGGCCGCCGCCGAGATACGAAAGGTGATCGCCGACATCCGCGCGGAAGGCGGCATCCCCGCGTTCGACATGGGAGCGCAGCAGGCCAATGCACTGGTAAGGAACATCACGCTGGCCGCCGCCGTGCTGATCGGGCTGCTGTTTGTCACGGGAGTGGTGCTGATTGTGCTGTGGTCGCGTCTGCATCCCAGTCGCCGCCAACCACGGGCGTAAGCGCAAAACCCGCCGGTATTGCCCAAACGCTCGCCAGCGCGCACAATATCCGGACTAAACGGTCGGTGATGGTCTCCGACCAGGTGAAGGCCACGGATGAACACGACGAGCACGAAGGTCAAACGCCAGGGCTAGGCAGACGTTTCCTCCAGTGAGACGTCTTACCTTGCCCATGCGAAGACCTGCTAAGCCCGTCTGTCATGTCTGTGGCTGATTTTGTATAGGTGCCTTGGTCAGCCGCAGTAGATAAATCGAACCAAGGCACAGGAGATACGAACCCATGGCGGTAAATCTTGCTGTCGTCGGCGCGACCGGCGCGGTTGGCACTGAATTCATGACCGTGCTCGCGGAGCGCAATTTCCCGATCAAGAACCTCAAGCTGCTCGCGTCGGCCCGCTCGGCCGGCAAGACGATCGAGTTCAAGGGCGAGAAGTTCACGGTCGAGGAACTGACGAAAGACAGCTTCAAGGGTGTGGAGATCGCCCTGTTCTCCGCCGGTGGTTCAACATCGAAGGAGTTCGCCCCGGCGGCTGCGGCGGCCGGCGCGGTTGTCGTCGACAACTCCTCCGCGTTCCGCATGACTGACGATGTGCCGCTGGTGGTGCCGGAGGTCAATCCCGAGGCGGTGAAGAACCACAAGGGGATCATCGCCAACCCCAACTGCTCAACCATCATCATGAACGTCCCGATCTTCCCGCTCTACAGGAAGAACAGGATCAAGCGACTGGTGGTCTCCACCTACCAGGCGGTATCCGGCGCGGGAGCATGGGGACTGTGGGAACTGGATGAGCAGATGCGCGCGTACGTCAACGGCCAGCCGATCCAGAAGAAGAAGTTCCCCCACCAGATCGTCAACAACGTCTTCTCGCACAACTCCTCGATTCTCGACAACGGCTACAACGAGGAAGAGAACAAGATGGTCAAGGAAACGCGCAAGATCTTCGGCGACGCGAAGATCGCCATCACCGCGACCTGCGTGCGTGTGCCGGTTCCGCGGGCGCACTGCGAGAGCATCAACGCCGAGTTCGAGTCGCCCATCACCCCGGAAGAGGTGAAGCAGATTCTCGCCAGCGCCCCTGGCGTGAAGATCGTGGACTGTCCGGAAACCAGCCACTTCCCCATGCCGCTGGAAGCGAGCCACCAGGATGACGTGTTCGTCGGCCGCATCCGCCAGGACATCAGCCTGGAGGATGGTCGCGGCATCGACATGTTCGTCGCGGGTGACCAGTTGCGCAAGGGCGCTGCCACCAACGCCGTGCAGATCGCCGAGCTGCTGCTCAAGTAAGCTCTGTAGAGAAGCCTTTTGCAAAGCCCGCAGAGTAAACTTCTGCGGGCTTCTTTCGTGCCTGAGTCATGCCCGGACTCCCCTGCCCGGACCATGCCTATCAACCTCTCGGGTGACCAATGACACGTACCAGGGGACCGGCGTGGGACTACCGGCTGGAAGTATTGACCGCCAGCAGATACATTTTCCCTTTCTCCGCGACGTTGTGCGGAGAGGGGAAAATTGCATGAACGAAACATCGGCCCCGCCGGAGTACAACCGCATCAATCTCGATTACCGCAAACCCATACCCCGCCCGAAGGTCCGGGGCAAAGTGATCGATTTCCACACGCACCTGCTGAGTGCGCGCCATGCCCCCGACTGGTTTGCGGCGGCCGATCATTTCGGCATCGATGTATTTGCCTCGATGCTGCAGCTTGAGGAGGTTCTCTCGCTTCACCGGGATTACGGGCATCGCCTGATCTATATTGCGGTTCCCTCCTGGTACCAGACGCCGGCCGACCCGGTTGACGACTATCTCCGCCGGATCGATGGGTTCTATAACCTGGGCAGCCGGATCGTGAAGTTTCATTGCGCCCCGGAGACGATGTTCCGCCGGGGATGGTCGCTGGATTCCCCTCGCCTCAAGCCGGTATTCGACGAAGTTGTGGCACGCGGGATGGGGATCATGACCCACGTGGGCGATCCCGATACCTGGTACCAGGGCAAGTATGCCGACACTGCAAAATACGGCACGCGCGAGCAGCACTACGCCGCATGGGAAATCGTCCTTCAGCAGTATCCGGATGTCCCGTGGATCGGCGCCCACATGGGCGGCCACCCGGAGGACCTGGACCACCTGCGGCGGATCCTCGACCGTTACCCGAATGTCAGCCTCGACTGCTCGGCGACCAAGTGGATCGCCCGCTGCCTGTCGGCCCAGCGGGATGCGGCCCGCGAGTTCATGATCGAGTACCAGGATCGCATCATCTTTGGCTCAGACCAGGTCTCCGGCGATACGCGGGGGTACGATTTCTATGCCTCGCGTTTCTGGGTACAGCGGAAAATGTGGGAGACCGCCTACATCGGCGAAAGCCCCATCTTTGACGCCGATTGCCCGCCGGATGCCCAACCTACGCTGCGCGGGCTGGCATTGCCGGATGACGTGCTACAGAAGCTGTATCACGACAACGCCGTTCGCTACCTGAAGTCGGTGGGAGTGGCAACCGGCTGGCTGGATTGACCTCGCTTCCGATATGCGGCATCCTCTTGGCCCGCTTGCGGGCAATATGGATGAGGCTGCATGGCAGCCTGCCAAGCTAAAATCATGCGTCAGGTCGCCCGAGGGCGGCCGTTCGAATCACAAGGGAAAAATGGCTTCAAAGTTTTACTACCAGCAGCTCCCCAACAAGCTCGATATCATTGCCGAATCGAATGAGAACTCGCACTCTATCGCGATAGGCATCTTCGTCGCCACCGGGGCCCGCGATGAAAGCCCGGAGATCAATGGCTGCTCGCATTTCCTTGAGCACATGATATTCAAGGGCTCCGACAAGTACACCTGGGAAGACGTCAACCGCATCTTCGACGAGCTCGGCGCCCGCTATAACGCCTTCACCACCCAGGAGATGACCGCCTATTACGCCAACGTCCTTCCTGAGTTCACCGAGCGGGCCATCGAGCACCTGTCTCATCTGCTGCGCCCGGCCCTGCGGCAGGAGGATTTTGACACCGAGAAGAAGGTGATCCTCGAGGAGATTGCCATGTATCTCGACGACCCGACGCACCGGGTCTACGAGAAGGTCATGGAGGAACATTTCGGCGACCACCCCCTGAGCATGAGCGTGCTGGGCACGGCCGAGTCGATCACTGAGCTGAAGCGTGAGCAGATGGCCGAGTATTTCGCCCGCCGCTACGGCCCGGGCAACATGGTCATCTCTGTCGCGGGCCGCTTCGACTTCCAGCAGATCGTTGCACTGGTGGAGAAATACTGCGGTAACTGGCCAACCGTCGACGCCCGCAGGGATCAGCCCGCCCCCGTGTACAAGCGCCGCAGCAGGTCGGTTGACGATCCCAAGCTCAATCGCCAGTACACGATGGGATTGCTTCCCGGGCCGGCGGCGCAGGATGAACGCCGCTACGCGGCCCGTATCCTCTCGGACGTCGTCGGCGACGCCAATGGCTCGCGCCTCTACTGGGCCCTGGTGGACAACGCCATGGCTGAGGAAGCTGACTTCGGCTTCTATCCGCACGATCGCTGCGGCAGCTATTACTTCTCTCTGGTGAACGACCCCGCGCGGACCGACCAGGTCATGGACATCCTGGAGCGTGAGCTTCAGCGCGTGGGAGATGACATCACCGAGGCGGAGATCACCCAGGCCCGCAACAAAATCGCCAGCCAACTGGTTCTGCAGAGCGAGGTACCGATCGGGCGCATGCGCTCCATCGCATCGCAATGGATATACACTAAAAAGTACCGGCCGCTCGAGGAGGAGATGCAGCGTCTGATCTCGGTGTCAGTCGATGAGATTAAGTCTCTGGCGCGCGACTTCCCGCTCAAGCCGATGACGGTGGTGACGCTCGGGCCCAAGCGTGGATAGCGTCCTATAGCGATGCTCTACAGAAAGTGGATCGGCTTGTCCTCAAGCCACGGGACTTCGAATCGGCAGAAGTCTATCTACTGGCGCTGACGGGCATCGAGAGGCTGGCGCTTGCCTCGCTACTTCGTGGTGGAGGTATGCACGTCGCCCGTTTTCTGTGGCTCTGATCGTGCATGTTTGACGAGGATCACCTTACCGCACGCAGTGGAACTGCTCTACTGATCCTGCGTTCGCCTTTGGTCTTGAAGCACATCCCCGTCGAGGATCACCATGCCTCGCGCGGGCGGAGGACCGCCCGCTCCATTTTGGGTGGAACTGCTATAGCGACTTGAGAAGCTCGTCTATCGAGAACTGGGCTGCGCAGATGACCGAATCGGCCGCCCCGTAGTACACGGTTAGGACATCGCCATCCACGATGTGGCCATTGGTGAAGACCACGTTGCCGAAGAACCCCCGCTTCTCGTACTCCTCCTCCGGCTCCAGGATCGGTTTCTCACTGCGGCCAATTAGCCTGGTGGGATCATCTCCATCCAGCAGCATCGTACCCAGGCAGTAGCGATGGCTGTTGTCGGCGCCATGGTAGATCTCAAGGAAACCGCGCGAAGTGGCGATCGGGGCGGCCCCAGCGCCGATGCGCTGCGAATCCCACATTCCCCGGCGGGTGTGCATGAGGCACCGGTGCTCCCCCCAGTGCCGCAGGTCCGGCGAACTGGCGAGCCAGATATAATTGCCGCCGATGTTCACTCCGGATGGACGATGCAAGATCAGGTATTTCCCGCCAACCTTCTGCTCGAAGATGGCGGCATCCTTGTTGGCCGGCGGAAGGATCATGCCGTGGCGGCGATAGCTCTTCCAGTCGCGCGTGCTGACCAATCCCACACCCACTCCGGACGACGAAACCATGCTGTAGGTTATCAGGTATTGCCCATCCAGCAGGCTGACGCGGGCGTCCTCGATGCCGTAGCTTTCCAGCGGGTCCTCCCCGATGAGAGCCGGCTGTTTCTCCACCGTGAATTGATGCCCATCCTCACTCCACGCCAGGCGCAGGTGGGAGAGAGTGGTGAGGTAAGGCTCGCCATCGTAATGGATCACCCGGGGATCGTCCGCCTTCAGCTTGGGATCATCGGACCTGAAGCGGTGGATGCGGATGCCGCCATATGCCTGCGGATCGAGGATGGGCAGGGAGATCCAACCCTTCTCCTGCGGGGGGCGTTCGCAGACCCGCATCAGCAGGCCCGTCTTCCCATGCCATCGGAAGACTCCCGGGTTGAGCAGCACTTCCACGACAAAGTCATCACGAGTCGGCGGGACATCCGCGGGCGTGAGCAGTGGGTTGTCTGCAAACCTCTTCGCCAATGCCATCACT
>JAKORQ010000175.1 GCA_029777755.1 Planctomycetota bacterium | reverse complement strand
GTGAGGACTGATAAGACGCCGCAGAATACACCTCAGCCGCTACCTCAGCAAGCAAACCATCGATGCCTCGCCATATCGCCTAACTTTGGCTGGAAGGCGATATTGTCGCAACTTCCGCCTGCTGTTTGCATTAATGCTCAATGAAGCCAGTCCTCGACCCTTAGTTAGGGTTTGCACGTATATTACCATGGCAGCATGACCCATCCTTTGGAGGCAATCACCGAATCCTCCCCTGAGCCGCGCACCGGCCGGGCCCATTGGGTCATGTATGTCCTGCTTGTTATCTCCCTCTCATACTTCACCTGGCGCAGCGTTCCACGGGCCATATACAGCTCCCAGGACCTGACCGTCGGGTACAGTGCCGCACAGGCCCTGGTGGCAGGGGAGGATCCTTACGACCATCTGGTCCTCCAGCGCCTGCTGGCCTACCATTCCGGCCCGGCCGACGGTGAGCGGCTGCTCCAGCGTCTGAGGAATGTCTATTTCCCGCCAACGCTTGCGGTTTTTCTTCCCCTTGCTCCTTTTCCCTGGCCGGCCGCCAAGGCTATCTGGCTTACGCTCAATATTGCCGGGGTTGGCGTGATCTGCTGGGGGCTCTTGCGCTACGCCTCGCTATCGCCAGCGTCGAATCGAGGGCTGGCCCTGCTGGCGTTGGTGATTGCCCTGTCGCCCATCCACACCACGATTGCCATGGGGCAGACCGCGGTGCTGTCTGTCGCCGCCATCGTGTTGGCGATGGTCATGGAGAAAAGTGGCCGCCACCGACTCGCTGGTCTGGCCTATGGCCTTGCCACCGCCATCAAGATCCAGATTGGGCTGCCGTTCATCGCCTACCTTCTCTGGCGCAGACGCTGGCAGGCGAGCATGTCGGCCATCTCGCTGCTGCTTGCCTTCACCTGCGCAGCAACAGTTGCATTGGAACTGGGTGGCTCCCCCTGGTTTCAATCGTGGCGGGCAAACGCCGCGGAACTGTTCAAACCCGGCGGCCTGAACGATCCGACGCTCGCCAATCCCAACCGGCACTCCATGATCGGCCTGCCGGTCCTGCTCCATACCGTTATCGACAGCTCGCTGGTGGTTAGCTCCATCACATACTCGCTTGTCGTGGCGGCAGGCCTGTACGCTATGTATCACATCCGCGGGCGATACCCTCCGCCGCATCGCGAACTGCTGTCCCTCTCCATCGTCGCAGTACTTAGCCTGCTGGTGACCTACCACCGAACGTATGACGGGGTGCTCCTGGTGCTGCCGGTCCTGTGGGCATTCGTTGCGGAAGGTAGATCACGCTGGATCGTGCTGCTGGCGGCCCTTGCGTGGGTTGTTCCGCTGCAGACGTTGGCTTATCAGCGCTGGGAAATGGCAACATCTCTGCAGACCTGTACTATCATCGCGGACGTTGTAGTGCTGTGCTGGATGGCGCGTACTACTCTATCGGGCGATCAGGAGCGTATCAGGTCGGTTCGTTGTAATATCTCTAACGCCGTATAGGCTGGACGAAGAGGAGTATGCAAGCCGTTCAATCCAGAAGCTCTGCTGGCACCCCGCAACGGATAGTGCGGCGGGAGCCTCTCTCTGCGCACTCTACCTGGAAGATCGGCGGGCCGGCCGACTTCTTTATCGAGCCTTCGGACCTGGGGGAGTTGCGCGAGTCACTCGCCTTCTCCCATGAAAGCAACATCCCGTTCCTGATCATTGGCGAAGGCTCCAATCTCCTGTTTGCGGATGACGGTTTCCGCGGCCTCGTCATCAAGCTCGGAAAGCACCTGTCCACTGTTACCGTCGATGGCACGCGCGTGGAGGCGCAGGCGGGCGTCCTTGCCTGTCGGCTGGCGAGGGCGTGCTGCAAGGCTGGACTTGCTGGCCTGGAGCATATCGTCGGCATCCCCGGGACGCTCGGCGGCCTGGTGGTGATGAATGGCGGCAGCATGCGCCGGGGGATTGGTGAGAACATCACGGCCGTTGAGGTCATGGACGAGCATGGCCGGCTCCAGACGCTGCGCCAGGACCAGTGTGAGTTCGGCTATCGCGCCAGTCGCTTCCAGCACTGTGGCGGCATCATAGTACGTGTCCACCTTGAGCTTCAGGTCGGCGACACACCAACTATCCGAAAGCAGATGCTGAAGATCCTGGCCGAGAGGCGGCGCAAGTTCCCGCGCAAACTGCCAAACTGCGGCTCAGTATTCAAGAGCTCACCGGAGCTGTTCGAGACGGTAGGGCCCCCTGGAAAGGTCATCGAGCAGTGCGGCTTCAAGGGCAAGCGCCTCGGTGACGCCGAGGTCAGTCCACTTCACGCGAATTTCATCGTCAACCGCGGTGCGGCCACTGCGCGGGATGTTCTCCAGCTCATCAGGGAGATTCGCTCAACCGTCATGGATCGCTTTGGCGTGGCGATGGATGCCGAGGCCAAGTACGTGTCGCCTGACGGGCGGATTGTGCCGGCGCACGAGGTTTCGTCTCCAGAGGCAAGTGGTGAAAGGGTTTACGGGAATTAGAGATGCGACTCACAGTTGAAGGGCAACAGGTTCCTCGCGGACGCGTTCGCGTCAGCGGTGCCAAGAATGCAGCCACGCCACTCATGGCGGCGGCACTCCTGACGGATGAACCGGTAGTGCTGACGAACTTCCCCACGGAGCTTCTCGATGCGCGGCGCAAGGCCAGGTTCATGGAGGCACTGGGTGCAGAATGCGCATTCAGTGCTGAGCGCAGTGAGCTGCGCGTTCATGCGCGCGAAGTCGCCAGCTCGCCGACGATGGACTTTGACATCCCCATCCGCACGACCTATCTCCTGGCGGCCGGCCAGCTGCGGCGGCAGGGCGTGGCGCGCATTCCATACCCCGGCGGATGCAGACTTGGTGAGCGCAAGTACGACCTGCATGTGATGGTCTGGGAACGGCTTGGCGCGCAGGTACAGGAACTTGAGGATCACATCCTCATCCAGTGCCCCAGGCTGCGCGGCGCCGAGATCTCCTTCCCCATCAGCACCGTTGGCGGCACCGAGAATGCCTTGCTGTGTGCATCGGTGGCCGAAGGTACAACGGTGATCCAGAATGCCTACGTCACCCCTGAGATCAGCAACCTTATCTCGCTGCTTCAGTCGATGGGGGTCACTATCGAGCGGCAGGGCGGCAGCAAAATCATCGTCCACGGCCAACCACGCCTGCGTGGAGCCACCACCCAGGTCATGCCCGATCGTATCGAGGCACTCACCTGGATCGTGTATGCCACCATGGCCGGCGGCGATGTCGTCATCGACGATGTGCCTTTTGCCGACATGGAAATTCCACTGGTCCACCTCCGCACGGCTGGCCTGGACTACTTCAGCAACAGCAGGAGCGTATACGTCACCAGCGAGCCGGCCGGGCCGACGAATCTTCAGCCCTTCGAGGTGGC
>JAKORQ010000174.1 GCA_029777755.1 Planctomycetota bacterium | reverse complement strand
GCCAGCTTGAGATTGATACTGCAGCGGCTCCGTTGAAAGGGGGGATGCTTGACGGCTCCGGGCCGGGCGGCGGAGGGATCTCAGACATGGCATTCTCCTTCCTGTGGTTCTGTGACTTGCGATCGGGCAAAACAATCGCCCGGGACAGTTTCTCTCCGTCCCGGGCGAAATGGCAAGTCTGAAGTACGAAAGAATCAGGCGCCCAGCTTGTCCAGCTCGAAGGCGTCATGCACGAGCTGCAGGGCCTTCGGGCCGTCTTCCTTGTTGATGATACAGGAGATCTTGATCTCGCTGGTGGTGATGTTCTGGATGTTGATGCCGGCCTTGGCCAGGGCTCCGAACATGCGCTGGGCGACGCCCGGGTGCACTCGCATACCCACGCCGACCACGCTGACCTTGGCCAGGTCGCCGGTCTGGGTGGCCTTGACGCTCAGTTCCTTGACCAGCTTGTCGACGATCGGCTTCAGATCGTTCAGGTCTCCATGCTCGACGGTGAAGGAGATATTGGCGGTGTTGTCATCCATGACGTTCTGGATGATGTCATCGACCACGACGTTGGCCGCGGCGATCTCGCCGAAGATCTTGGCGGCGATGCCAGGACGATCGGGCACGCCCCTGAGCGTGACGCGGGTGATGTCCTTCTTCAGTGCTGCACCTGAAACGACGATGTGTTCCATACCTTTTGTCTCCGCGACGATCCATGTGCCCTCGCCGTCATGGGCGCTGTTGCGCACATGCAGGGGGACATTGTACTTCTTGGCAAATTCCACGGCCCGGGTCTGCAGGACGCTCGCTCCCAGGCCGGAGAGCTCGAGCATCTCGTCATAGCTGATACGATCAATCTTGCGGGCGTTTTTCACGATACGGGGGTCAGCCGTGAATATGCCGTCCACGTCGGTGTAGTTCTCGCAGACTTCCGCATTGAGAACCGCGCCGACCGCAACCAGCGTCGCATTGGAGCCACCCCGGCCGAGTGTCGTGTAGTCGCCCTGCGGGGTCATGCCCTGGAAGCCGGCGACAATCACGATTTTGCCGGCCGCGAGCTGCTCGAAGATGCGCTGCTTGTTGATCGACTGGATGCGAGCCTTGGAGAAGGCGTCATCCGTGACCAGGCCGATCTGGCCGCCGGTGAAACTGATCGCCTCATGCCCCTGGGCATGGATCGCCATCGCCATCAGTGCGATGGTTACCTGCTCGCCGGTGACCAGGAGCTGGTCCATCTCGCGTTTGGGCGGCGCGATGCTCTGGCCGTTGTAGGTGCAAACCCGCTTAGCCATGTCGATCAGGTCATCGGTGGTGTCGCCCATGGCAGAAACGACCACAACGACCTGGTTGCCCTTTTCCTTCTGGGCAATCGCCTTCCGGGCGGCCGCGTGAATCTTTTCCGGGGTCGCGACGGAGGTACCGCCGAACTTTTGTACGATCAGACCCATGAAAGTTCCCTATGCTTGCGTTGTGAGCTAACTGATTGGGGCGGGATTATACTGGTGGTGGCATCACAGGCAAACCCATGGCAATACGTCCGTTATGTGTTTGACAGTGGCGGACTTAACTGTTTTAATCCGGAAGGGCAGTGGTCACCTACTGGAGATGGGAAATTCCACCGGTGCGCTGCTACACGTGGGAATTTGCGCAGGAGAGCAAGCCTCATGCGGTGGTCATCTCGGCAACGGTCGATCAGGATAGCGGTAAGCACGGTTCTGGCCGGGTTCGGCCTGATGATAGTGGGGTGCGATCAGGCCGGCGCCGATGCCAATGCAGTGTCATACATGCGGCAGGGGGACTTTAAGGCCGCCGCCCGGGAGCGCGATGCCTCCAACACCATCCAGGCGATTGCCGCGGGCCGGGCGGCCGATGAGCAACTTGCCCGCACGGTGCCGACTTACCGCGAATTGGCCAGCAATCAGGTGATGGTGTTCGACTCCCTGTGGTATCTGTCGCGCCTCGCGACGATGGCATCCCAGGTGAAGGCGTCGGCCGGGTACCTGTCGTACTACAACCCGCAGGAAGCGCTCAGCAAGCTTGATAGCACGGTGGCTGCGGTCAAGGGAAATGGCCAGCAGGACTGGAGCCCTGCCGATCTCGACGTGCAGATGCCCACCATCGCATCGCTGACCAATCGCTCCAACCCGCTTAAGGATGGAATCACCGAGCTTGAGAACCAGCTCAACGAACTGCGCCGGCGGCAGCAGTCGCTGACGCAGCAGAGCGAGAAACTGCTTGCCGATTCGCGTGCGGCGAAGGGCGAGCAGGCGCTGGAGCTTTACAAGCAGTCGGCCGACACGCGTAAGCAGGCCACTGAGGTGAGCATCCAGATTGCCAATGCAGAGGCGGCGCTGGTTCCGCTACAGCAGCAGTTGGCCGTGGTTGAGGATCAGATCAAGCTGATCAACGAGTCGGTGAATGTCATGACCGGCCACCGCGACAATCTTGAGAGGAGCTGGCGCGGGATCACGGCACAGGCCGATGAACGCGCTGACGCCGTGAGCTCGATATTCGCCAGCAACACGCCAGAGCGGCCGGGAACCATTCCTGCCCAGGCGGCACGTCTCTCTGAGTTGATCGCCGAGCAGGAGCGCCTGGCCAGCCAGTATGAGCAGGATCTGCAGGAGGCGGTTGCCTTCGCCAAGCAGGCTGTGACTGCCTCTGATGTCGCCTACAAGGAAGCGCAGCAGGGCAAGTGGAAGGGCAGCAAGAACGGCAACCCCTATGACCTGATGAAGGTCGCCACCAACCCGGCGACGGCACGCTTCACCCAGGCGCACTTCGAATTCGCCATGGGCACCTATCAGGCCGGCCGGGCGGCCGAGTTGGACCTGCGGGCGCGCGTGCTCCAGAACGTGGCGGAAATTGCCCGTGAGCTGAATCAGCCGCTGCCGCAGTCGCTGGATGCGTCGACAGCGCAAACCCAGGCCGAGCAGGCCTCGGCTGCCGCGACTGATACGCTCAGCTCCGCCGAGCAGCTCTTTGCCACCGCCAGTGAAGCGCCGGCCGCTGCGCAGCTGTCGTTCGTGAAGCGGTCGGCCACAATAGGCCACATGGCTGCCCTGCATGCCGAGTCGCTGCTGTCGCAGACCAAGGGCGATGCCGCGGCCGCCAAGCAGTATCTGGATCAGGCCAAGGCCGTCCGCGACCAACTGCAGCAGAGCGGTGAGCCGCTACCTTCGTTGCCGACCTCGCTGAAGTAGGCGCAACGTCCTGGACGAATAGAGCATCGGGCCCGCGGTGACAAACCGCGGGCCAGCTTCGTTCGCTG
>JAKORQ010000173.1 GCA_029777755.1 Planctomycetota bacterium | reverse complement strand
GGAACTCGGTGGTGACCAGCTCGAAGTAGGTCTCAAGGAACTGCAGGGTGAATTCCCGCACATCCGCCGACGCCTGGCGGGTGGTAACCGGCAGGCCGCGGTCGATCAGTTCATCAAAGCTGGCTGCACTAAGGTTCCATGCCTCGTTTAGCGCAGCGATGGTGCCATACTTCTTCTGGAGCATGTTCACCAGCTCGCGCTTGCAGTGCCACTTGCCATCGAGCGTGGGCACCACGCGGGGAAGATCCTCATACAGCGGCTCATTGACGAGGAAGTAGCCGATGACCCGCGGATCATTGGCCCGCTTCTCGATGTCCTTGAAGTTCTTCACCAGCGTTTCGCGCATCTTGGGGTCGTACGGATCCCAGGTCTCGCGCACGCCGGGGATCATCTTGAACCCGCGCCACTGGCTGATCGGCAGCGTCAACACGTAAGGGAAGTTGGCTTCCGGCGACTGCCTTTCCATAAAGCTGGTGAACGGCCCGCCGGAGTTGAAGCCGAAAGCCTTTACCCGTGGGATCATCAGTTCCAGGAACCACTCTGGAGTTACCGGCTTGCCATACTTGCGAATGAGGTTCGCCTGGTGGAAGTCAAACGACTGCGGCTCATTGGGGCGATAGGCGCTGGCGAACTCTCCATCCCTGGGCGGCAGCCACTCGTAGATCTCCTCGCGCCCCGCCACATAGGTGTACATCGTCGGCATGAAGCAGCCGATGCCGAGGTGGAAGAACAGGTTCCCCTCGGGGTTCACCAGGTACCACTTGTCACCCTTCTTCTCGACATGGAAGAACCCGGTCTTGGTGAGCCCGAGCTTCTCGCCGCTGCCGGGCAAGCCGCCATAGGCATCGGTCTCGATCGGCTTGAATGATGCGTAGTACTCCCCTTCCGTCGCGGCGTCGGCCTTGAGCTCATCGACGCTCTTCATCTTGCCCGGGTAATCGAACTTCGCCGGCTGGCCCATCAGGTCGACCTGCGGCTCGACCTTGACGCTGGCGTCATCCGACATGGAAATCTGCATGCGCAGTTGCGACCAGTCGCGATTGAAGGGGGTCATGAACTTCATGTTGAAGATCTTCCAGCCCCACTCGCGATTGTCGGTCATCTGCACGTAGGTGAACTCCGGCAGCGCCATCTCGACGGTTCGCCCATCGTAGGTCTTGAGGGCGATCTTGCGGGCGTGTCCCTGGAAGAGGTGCGGCTTGGCCGGCTTTTCCGTGGGGAACGCGATGGCCGACTGGCCATCCACTGAGAAGGTGCCGCCGTTGCTGATGGAGAAATCGATCAGCGACGAGAGGATGACGTTCTTCACGTCGCTGGGGATGCTGGAGTACTTGAAGGTGAGCTGGCCATTGGGCTTGAGCTCCACGTCAATCGCCCCGCCGTCTGCGTACTTGAGCGCTGCGCTTCCCCCGGAGATGCGCTTCTCGATGAGCTTGTGGGCGACCTTGTTGCCTTCCCCGTGCAACTCGGGATATCCCATGGTGAAGCGGAGCAGGCCGGCCTCCACGCGGATCCCGTCATTCACCAGCGCCAGCCGCGTGGGCTTGGGAGCCGGGCGGGCAGCCGATCCTGAGGATGAGGCTGCCGGCGGTTTCACTGATGTCGGCGGAGTCTGCTCATCGACGGTGCCATCCGCGACCTTCATGGTGTACACCCGCGCGTCCGGGTTGTAAGGCGTGTGTACCTGCCACATGAAGACGTTCCAGTTCCACTCGCGGTTGTCGGTGAGCTGGTTGTAGCTGTAGTCATACGGAGTGGTGAACGTCACGGACGCGCCACTCTTGCCCCTGATGGTGAAGTGGCGGCTCTGGCCCTGGAACAGGTGCGGCTTGTCCGGCTTCTCAGAAGGGAATGGCTTGGCTTCGCTCTTGCCGAAGGAGAAGTATGCGCCATTGGCGTTACCGGGGGTAATCACCATCTGCGTGCGGAGATTCTTCACGCTCGACGGGATGTTGCTGACGGTGAACGCCAGGGTGCCATCGGGAAGTATCTGCAGGTCGATCGAGGCTCCGCCATCGTAGGTGAGCTTGACCTTGTTGTCCTGCTCGATCGCCTTCCCGACGAGCTTCTGTGCGGCCTTCTGGCTGGAGTCCAGCAGAACCGGGTACTCCAGCGTGAACTTCCCGGCCGGCGACTCGATTGCGACACCGGCATCGGTCGCCTTGAGGGTGGCCGCCATGCTGATGGCCGCCGATAGCAGCATCACGAGCCCTGTAAGTAATAAACGCATACCTGTCCTTTCGCCCAACAGAAAACCCATCGTGAACTCTCGCTAGTGGTACATGTCCCAGTCGTACCAGACACCGCTGGTGGGATTGAGGTTGCGCGGGGTGAGCAGCGAGCCGAGGCTGCCGGTTGCACTCCAGTTGGCGTAACTGGTGGCGTACGCGCTCATCGGCACCCGAAGCACCGAGCCGTCGAGGTAGTAGACATTGATCCCATCCAGCTCGTGGCTGGTGCCCGGGCGACCCGGTTGCACGTAGCGGTTGAGCACATCCGCGGCGATGGCGGTGTTGCTCTTGAGCTGCGTGACCTTGATCCACCAGGGCTTGTACGGGTACTCGGTGAATGGAATCGCCGCCGACTTCTGGTTCTGCGGATCACCTTCCACCCAGAACTGGGTCGTCCCGGTCCTGACCGGGTTCCAGCGGCTCACTGGCCGCACGCCATACCCCAACTTCACCTGGTACCAGTACGGGGGAACGATCGGCCAGGGGTTGTTGGTGATGCTGTTGTTGTCCCCCTGGCGCACGGGGCAGTAGAACGGGCGACTGCTGGTCGCCACCCCGCTCTGGAACAACACGCCCAGGTGCATCCACATGTTCTGGTCGTATATGAGGCTGTTGTTGGGAACGCCCCAGTAATACCCCAGCGGTATGACGCCCTTGTTCTCCTGGGCATACATATGCAGCGCCATACCGAACTGACGCAGATTGCTGGCACACACGGTCAGGGCCGCGGCCCGCCGGGCCTTCTGCAGCGACGGCAGCAAAATGGCTACCAGCAGCGCAATGATCCCTATCACCACCAGCAGCTCAACCAATGTGAAGGCTCGCCGAGTTCTCATGTTCTCGCTCCCTTGGCAACCGGCCGGTCGCCTTAGATGTGATGCCTCCCGAGAACAAACAGGACTGGCTGCGCGCTGGCCGTGGCGCGCAGCCATGAAATGTCTCTATTCAACTCTCCGTCGGCGAACGGCAAGGATGCTGCCGGCAAACAGCATCGCCGCCGCCATGCCAGGCTCGGGCACCATGACCACCAGGTCATTGCCATCCCCGCCGGCATAGTCGAGCGTAAAGGTGATCCCGCCGATGGTGAACTGATTGCCGGAAACCGGCATCCCGTTGACCGTGCTGAAGGCGCCGATGATCGGGTCACTGCCGATGTTGTTGACCAGCAGGAAGCTGTCGGAACCGGAAGGCAGATAGGCAAGCTGCAGGTCAAGGTTGCTGCCGTCCAGCAGTTCCAGGCCACTGACAACAAGCTGGTCATGGCCATCCACCTCGGCCGCCGCGTTCGGGCCATTCACCTCGATCCGCAGCGTCCCGGCCAGTGTCACCTGACCGGCCGTCAGCAAGCCGACGCGCGCCCCGGGCGCGATCGTGCCACCGGCCAGCCCGTTAACGTTGGGAACCGTTCCATCTCCTGCCAGCACGCCTCCCGGGACGGTCACATTTCTCGCGAGCGAGCCCTCCACCTGGAGTGTCCCGGCCAGGATTTTGGTCGGCCCGGTGTAGGTGTTGACGCCAGAGAGAATCTGCGTTCCCGTGGCGTTGATGGTCAGGGCGACGATCTGGCCTCCGCCGGTACCATTGGTGATACTGCCAGAGAAGTTCTTATCGCTTCCCCCGGTAATGGTGATGGTGTGCGTGCCGGATGCACTGTTGCGGATGATTCCGCCGCCGGAGATGCTCACGAACGACTGCGAATTGCCGCCGATGTCGAGGATGGAGCCTCCGCCGATCGACACTTCATAGGCGTTGGCGATCGAGTTGGCCACATTCAGCTTCAGAGTCCCGCTGGTGGTGGAGACCTTGCCCTGGTAGGTATTCACGCCGCCGAGCGTGTAACTGTTAAGCTGCAGATTCGCGCCCGGGCCGCCGCCGGAGATCACTCCATTGAAGGTTCGGCTGTTGGAGATGATCGTCCCGGAAGTGCCCATGATCCATTGCGAGGTGGTGCTGGTCGACTGCACACCCGTCATCCAGTCAGTCCCCGAATAGCCGCTGTAATCAAGGATACCCGTCCCGGATAGCGTGACGTACGAGGAGTCATTCAACCCGCCGTAGCCGCCGGTGACGCGCAGTCGGCCGCCGGAGTTGACGGTGATGTTGTTCTGGCCATTGCTCGACCCGGCGTTGATCGTGAGCGTTCCGCCATTGATGATGATGTTGTTGATGTTGTTGGCGATGGAGGTGTTGTTGCTCAACGACACATTGCCAGTGCTGGTTCCATCGATCGTGATGTTGTAAGCGCCGGAGATCGCATCCGATCCGCCGTTGAAGGTAAGCGACGTCCCGGTAACCACCAGGCGCAGATGGGATGCCAGCGTGATCGGGGCGGAGATGGTGTTGCTGCCTGTCGTGGAAGTGATCACCGCTTCCGACGCACCATTGTCGAGCGTAAGGCGATTCGAGCCGGTACGTGCGATGGTCCAGTTATGGCTCGGGTCGGTATCGGTGAGGGTAAGCTCCCCCACCCTGGCATCCGCCACGTTGATGGTGATGGTGCGGTTGCCGGTGATGTCCTGGCTGAACATAGCGGTATCGCCTGCCGCGGCGGGATACGACGCTGCGTTCCAGCCGTTTTCGCTCAAATCGCTCCAGTTGCCGGCGTTGGGCGAGTTCCACACATAATCCGCGGCATGGGCAGCGCTTGCGCAAAGTGCCACGGCAGCCACTGCCTGCAAGAGGATGTGACGTGACTTGGAAGTGTGCATTATCTCTCCTCCTGTAGAAATGAACTAACTTTTGTCTCCCGCTGGTGCTGGCCCGGTGGAGCCCCTGATCACCAGCCTTGGAACCAGGCGCACGCGACACCCGATGCGCTGCGACCCTACGGGGGAACGCGCCTGGATCATGAGCAGCCTGACTGATTGCCGCCCGATCTCCGCCGCCGGGACATGCAGGGTTGTAAGCGGCGGAGTAACCAGTGATGCGGCATCAATATCGTCGAAGCCAATGATGCTCAGCTCCTCGGGCACGGCGATTCCCAACGACGTCGCCGCCCGCAGCGCACCAATGGCCACACAGTCGCTTGAACAGATAAGAGCGGTCGGCCTGTCCGCCCGCGAAAGGATCTTCTTTACGCCGGCCGCCGCCGCCTCAATATGGCTGTACCCCTCGTACACCCACTCAGTGCGAACCGGCAGGGAGTGCGATGCCATCTTCATGCTGAAGGCATTGAAGCGTTCCGCGTAGGCGAAGTTGCTGTCCACCCGCCCCACGAAGCCGATCCTGCGGTGGCCCAGCGAGTAAATGTGATCAAACGCCGTGGATATGCCGGCAAGATTGTCGACCGTCACCACATCGTGCGTCTGGTCATAGATATGGTCGGCCAACACCAGGGGATGGCGACACTTGGCGACAATCTCCCGCAGTTCCTCGGAAGCTTCGCCGACGATCAGCACACCTTCCTTGCCCGGTTCGTTCAGGTCAGAGATAAGCTGCGGCGACTTCAGATCCGTGTTGATGTCGAGAACCGCCTTGTGATCCCAGCAGGCCAGCTCGGCCACCGCTCCATCGATGATGCTGCGCCAGAACGAGTCAGCCAGCCCGAAACGCGGGCTGCGCAGATTGCTCTGGGTGGCCCGATGCAGTGGGCCGACGTTAACCCCGCCCTGGCCCACGGTGAGTGGTTCAAACGGCGAGTGGCGGTGATAGAGGATGTGAACCAGGCGGGTGGAACTGGCAGAAGCGGCAGCTCTCCCCTTGCGCCGCCTGCCAGTGCGCTGCGGCACGTATTGCGTCTCGCGCAACATCCGGAAAATGGCGTCCCGGGTCTCCGGGGCGACAGATCCGCTGTTGTTGATGGCGCGCGAGACGGTTGCAGTGGAGCATCCAACGAGCCGACCGATTTCCGCCGCCGTCATCACCATGCTGGATATATTACGAACTTGCGCCACGCGATAGCAATGTAAATTACACCAATTTACAAAATACATGTGATTGCTATTAACTCATTATTAGTTCGCTACTTACATATCGACTCAGGCAACTGTTGCATTGTTTGTTACATTGAATCGAGAACTATTTCTTCCATTGCCGGCGGCTTTTGTTTCCTTCGCCAGAGCCCTTGCGGAGATGACGGCGGACGCGGAAGCTGTCGCGCCAGAACATGACCGCCCGATCCGCCAAGACGTTGCTCGCAGCCAATGTGTTTGTCGCTGCGTTTCTGCTTTTCCTCGTTCAACCCATGGTCACCAGGCTGATACTGCCATGGTTTGGCGGGTCGGCCGGGGTGTGGACCTCAGCCGTTCTCCTATTCCAGACTCTCCTGCTTGGCGGATACCTCTATGCCCACCTCTCTTCCGGGGCCATGCCACGCAAACTCGCACTGGTTGTTCACCTGGTGCTGCTGGTAGCAGCCCTGCTGACATTGCCGATTCTGCCGCCTGAATCTCTCAAGCCTCCCGATGCGACTGCGCCGGTATGGCGCGTGCTGGTGGTGCTGTTGGTCACCACAGGCATGCCCTTTTTTGTGCTTTCCTCCACTTCGACTCTGTCACAGGCCTGGTGGCACCGGATCGATGCCGCTTCGCCGCCCTACCGCCTGTATGCGCTATCCAACCTTGCCTCACTGCTGGCGCTGCTGGCCTACCCAACGCTCATCGAGCCTTTTGTTGGCCTGCGGCAACAGGCGTATGCGTGGTCGGGGCTGATGTGCGTGTTCGCCATCATTTCGGCCGCCTCGGCATTCCTCGGAAATGGCACAACTGCCAGCGACGCCGGCCCGCCGCAGGAGAGATATCGCCCGGCGGCGCTGTGGATGCTCGTGTGGATGACCTGGCCGGCGATCAGCAGCATGCTCCTGCTGGCGCTCACCGCATCCATGTCGGTGCGCATCGCGCCGGTTCCCTTCCTCTGGATCCTGCCACTTGCCATATATCTGCTGTCGTTTGTCATCTGCTTCGAGAGACCAGGCTGGTATCGGCGCTCGATCTTCATCCCGGCGTACTTCATCCTGCTGCTGGGTGAGAGCCTGCTGATGGTGCTGGCGTTGCGGATACCCATCTGGCAGCACCTGGCACTTTCATCAGCACTGCTGCTGGCCGGCTGCGTTATCTGCCATGGCGAGATATATCGAGTTCGCCCGCCGGCCGGCGGATTGAGCCTGTATTACCTGCTGCTGGCGCTGGGCAGCGTCATGGGGTCGGTGGTGTCGGCCATCATCTCGCCGCTGCTGTTCCCCGCGCGATGGGAGATGCATATCGCGCTGGCGGGAGTCATGCTGCTTGTGCTGCTGGCTCTGTGGGGATCGCGCGACAGCCGGCTGAAGAACGGCCGGCCGTTCTATGCGTGGTTCGGTATAGGCATCCTTGCCGGGATCGTGGTCGTGCTGCTCTGGCTCGACGCCAGCGGCAGTTACGGAATGACCAGGATGGTCTTCCGCGCCCGCAGCTTCTACGGCGAAGTTGTCGTTCGCGATGCCTACCGACCGGAAATCGGGGCAACAGTAAGGACACTCTATCACGATGGCGTGGTGCATGGCCTGCAGATCCTCGATGAGCGGCGCTCGGGTGAGCCGATAAGCTACTACTGGCCTGACAGCTGCTTTGGGCGACTGATGCGGGCCACCGAGTCAAGCCCTTCGCGAAAAATCGGGGTGATCGGCCTGGGAGCCGGCGCGATCGCCGCATGGGCACGCGATGAGGATCAGGTCACCTTCTACGAGCTTGACCCGCTGATGATTGAGGTGGCGAAGGAGCATTTCACCTACCTGTGTCGCGTGAAGAACCTGAGCATCATTCCCGGCGACGCCCGACTTTCTCTGCATCAGCAGGCGGATCAGCAGTTTGACCTGCTCATCGTCGATGCCTTCAGCGGCAATGGGCTGCCGACACACCTGCTGACGGTCGAGGCGATTGAACTGTATCGCCGTCATCTGGCGACCGATGGCGTGCTTGTGATCCACATCAGCAATCGCTACCTGCAGCTTGAACCGGTGATCGCCCGCCTGGCGGAGGCAACGGGCATGGATGCCGTAGTTCTCGATTCCCCGGCCGGCAAGGTTACCGACCTGATGAACGCGACAGATGTGGCGCTACTGGGCAATGCTCCCGCCATCCTCGAGCACCCGCTCGTCAGGGAAGTTGCACACAGGCCGGTCGCGCGCGACAGCGTTGGCCTGTGGACGGATGACTACTCAAACCTGCTGAGGATTCTCAGGTAGTCTTCTCGCCAAGTTCCTCAGCGCGCACATTTCGCCGCAGCCCGCGGACGTCCAGCAGAAGCTCCTTGCGCAGGATGTAGCGCACCACCGTGCCGACAAGGAACGTGATCACCAGGACCTCGGACGCGGCCGGCGTTCCGATGCGCCATATAAGCCAATATCCACTGCCGGCCACTGCCACCAGCTCGACCAGCGACACCAGCATGAAATCAACCCATGGCCGACGGTTGACGAGAAACTCCCACTGCGCCCGGATGTAGCGCAGATGAAAAACGGCCGTGACCAGCAGATGAGCCAGGTACGCGATCACCGCAGCGATCGGCAGCGCAGCTCCCGCCTTGACGGCGACGGCAAAGGCGACGGCCGCCAGCACAAAGCCGATCATCAGCACGATAAGGAACTTCATGATCGGCGCCAGGCGGGGGAAAGTGAAATCATACAGTCGCGAGAGATGCTGCAGGTAGTGAAACTGCTGTTTCAGCGTCAGCTTGCTCTGCCCGCGCTGGCGAACGCCGAAATGAATGGGAATCTCCCTCACCTGCTTCACCCGGCACTTGCATATCAGCTCCAGCGCGATCTTGTATCCCATCGGCGAGAGTCTCTGGGCGCATTCAAAAGTCTCGCGCCGCAGGGCAAAGAAGCCGGACATGGGATCCTTCACGTTGCCGGCGAATGGCCTGGCCAGCAGTGTCGCGAGAAATGAGTTGAGCCGGCGAAAAGCGCCCCACTGTTCCGCCATGGTTCCCCCGGCATAGCGCGAGCCGATGACGAAATCCGCCTGTCCACTGACCACAGTATCGACGAGTTCCGGGATCTTCTCCGGCGGATGCTGCAGGTCGGCATCCATGACCACCAGCACATTTCCCCTCGCGTGAGCAAACCCATGCAGCACGGCACCGCTGAGCCCGTATGCCGGCCTCTTCCGCACCAGCAGCCTCAGCGGATACTTTTCAGCAAGCTCAGCACAGACCTGCGGAGTGCCATCACGGCTGTCGTCGTCCACGATAAGCATTTCCCAGTCGCGTCCGCTCATGGCATTGGCAACCCGCTCAACGAGCTGGGGAATGTTCTCCGCCTCGTTAAGGGTTGGGACGACGATACTGACGTTAACTTGCGTCATGGCATCCACAATGTGCTAGCGCCGCTCGGCTTACGGCTTGCGGCAACGCAACCGTAACTCTAGCTGAAGCCGCGCGCACTTTCACGCCATGATGCAGCGATGGACGTCGCCTGGTGCAGGTGACGATCAATATGTTCGCGCCTTTCCGAACCGGGTCACAAAACTCCGCGTAGCTCTAGTTGATACGGACTTTTCAAGTGAGCGAACTCTGCGGGAACCGCATGATTCGAAGCCTCGTCAAAATCTCCCTGCTGATAGTCTTCCTAAGCTCGACACTGCTTGCGAATCAGCCCGCTTCAGGACTGGAGACAGTCACTCTCCAGCTCAAGTGGCATCCGCAGTTCCAGTTCGCCGGCTACATAGCCGCCAAGGAAAAAGGGTTCTATGCCGATGAAGGCCTGGACGTGAAGATCCTCGGCGGCGGCCTCGACCGCCCACCGGTAAAGATGGTGCTAGAAGGCAAGGCAGACTTCGGCATCTCCGACTCGGACATCATCCTGCACTACATGCGCGGCGAGGACATAGTGGCGCTGGCGGCCATCTTTCAGCATTCCCCGTACGTCCTGCTCACGCGGCAGGACAGCGGCATACGCGCGCCCTCTGACCTGCGTGGCAAGACAGTGATGCTCTACGATGAACAGGGGGTCACGCAGATCAAGCTGCTGCTGAAGCGCGAGGGAATCTCGCAGGACGCCATCCGCATCATCCCCAGCGACTATGACCTCGATCAGCTCATCGAGGGCAAGGTAGACGCGGTATCGGCATACTGCACGGTTGAACCGTTCCAGATGCGCGCCCGCGGTGTTGAGCCGCGCATGATCCGCGCCATCGACTATGGCATCGACTTCTACGGAGACACACTCTTCACGACCAGGGAGCAGGTGAAGAACTATCCCGAGCGAGTGGCCGCCTTCCGCAGGGCAACCATCAAGGGATGGCAGTACGCCCTGACCCACGCCGAGGAGATCGCCGATCTCATCGCCGCAATGCCCGGCGTGCAGGAGCGCGGCATCACCCGCGAACTATTGCTCCAGGAGGCGGCCGCCATGAGCGACCTGATCCTGCCGGGGCTGGTTGACCTGGGGCACATGAATCCCGGCCGCTGGGAGATGATCGTGCGCGTGTACGCCGACGCCGGGATGCTCACCGATACGCGCTCGATAGACGGCTTCATCTATAAGGGCACCGAGAACGGCACACTCCCGGGCTGGTTCGTCCCGGCGGTGGCGGCCGCCGGGGGCGCGGTCCTCATCTCACTACTGGCGATCTTCTGGAACGTCCAGCTTCGCCGCACCGTCGCAAGGCGCACGGCCGAGTTGAACCGCCAGATCGAGTACGGGAAGAAGACCTCGGAGCAGCTTTACTTCTTTAAGTGGCTGATGGACCAGAGCGCTGATCCGTTCTACATCATGTCGCCGGCCAAGGGGTTCCGCCTGATCTACGCCAACACGGCCGCGTGTGACCACTTCGGCTTCAGCCGCCCGGATATGCTCAGCAAGTCGCTGTTTGAGTTCAACCCCCACTTCACCCCCGAGATCTGCGACCAGCTTCTGCAGCGGCTGCGTGAGCAACGCTCGCTGCTGTTCGAGACGGAGCATCGCCATAGCAGCGGCCGACTGATTGCCGTGGAGATCTCCACCAACTACCTCGTGCATGGCGGCAACGAGTACATCGCCGGCTATTTCCGCGACATCTCCGAGCGCCGCCGCAACCAGGAGAGCATGACCCGCGCCCGCCAGACCGCCGAGAACGCCAGCCGCGCCAAGGATGATTTCCTCGCAATGCTCAGCCACGAGCTGCGCACCCCGCTTACCCCGGTGCTCGCCGAGGTCTCCGCGCTGCGCGAGGATCCCAAGACGCCGCAGGAACTGCTGCCAACGCTGGAGATGATCGACCGCAACATCCGTCTTGAGGCGCGCCTCATCGATGACCTGCTCGACCTGACGCGCGTCTCCAAGGGCAAGCTGCACCTGTGCCACGAGCCGCTGGACATTCATCTTGCGCTCAAGCGCACCGTGGAGATCTGCCAGCCGGAGATCCGCCGCAACAATCTCCAGGTGAAACTGGAACTGCACGCGGAAGAGCGCATGATCAGCGGCGACGCCGCCCGCATTCACCAGGTCTTCTGGAACCTGCTCAAGAATGCCACCAAGTTCACCCCCCAGGGCGGCAAAATCACCATCCGCACCGACAACGAGCCTGATCCCACCGGCGGCACCAAGGTGGTGCGCATCTGTGTCATCGACACCGGCGTGGGCATGACCAAACAGAGCCTGGCCAGGATCTTCGACGCCTTCGAACAGGTCGAGGCGGCCATGGGCAAGAACTCCGGCGGACTTGGGCTTGGCCTGGCGATCAGCCGATCGGTGGTGCACGCACATGGCGGCACGATCTCGGCCGACAGCGAAGGCCCCAATCGAGGCTCGACCTTCACCGTGCGTTTCAAGACCATCAGCCCCGCCCAGCAGCAACGCCGCCGCAAGCCGGGCACCGATTCCAACGACAGCTTCATCGCAGCCGCGGGCCAGGAAGTGCGCGGAAGGCGCGTGCTGCTTGTGGAGGACAATCCCGACACGCTCCGCGTGCTCGAGCGCCTGCTGACGCGCGCCGGCTGGCAGGTGAAATCGGCCGACTCAGTTGCCCAGGCGATCGCGGCGGCCGAGCAGGAAGAGTTTGACATTCTCGTCAGCGACCTGGGACTGCCGGATGGTTCGGGCCTGGATGTGATGAAGCGCCTGCGCGAGCGCAACATCCGCGGCATCGCCCTCAGCGGCTACGGCATGGACGAGGACATCGCCCGCTCACGGGCCGCCGGCTTTGCCGCCCACATAACCAAGCCCATCGACTTCCGCAGCCTTCAACAGGTGATGCGCTCGCTATATCAGCAGCCCCCGGGCAAGAGCACCGCCAAGGCTGAGAAACCAACGCCGGACCAGAGCGGCGTCGGCCACGCGGTTCTCCTGC
>JAKORQ010000172.1 GCA_029777755.1 Planctomycetota bacterium | reverse complement strand
GCTTGACAGGTGATAGCGGCGTCCATAACCTACGCCCTTCTCGCAAACGGGCGGCGGGTTCTCCCGCCGCCGTCTTTTAGGGCGCCAACGCCCGAAGCGAGTTAGAATAAAAGACATGAGGATTGGCCCGGACCGGCCGATCCAGTAGGAGCTCGACATGCATCCGGCACAAAAAATCAGTAAGTCTCGTAAGCGCAAGCGTCGCTCCCATCACGCTTTGAGCCCGATTCATTACGTAAGGTGCGCCCAGTGCGGCAGCGCCAAGCTGCCTCACGCCGCCTGCACCAACTGCGGTTTTGTCAATCCGCAGCTCGCGATCAAGGTGGGCGAAGAGGCTGAAGCCTAAGCGGCAGGTGTGGGCGTAAAGGATTGCCCTGCCGGCTTAGGCCGAGTGGTTCAGTCAGGAGGATAGCGCGTGCGAGTTGCGGTCGATGTAATGGGCGGCGATCACGCCCCTGCAGAAATCCTTAAGGGATGCTGGCAGGCGATCGAGTATCTCGACGGTGACGATCAGCTTCTGCTCGTCGGGGACGAGAAGGTCATTGCCCAGGGCCTGGAAAGCTCCGGCCTTACCGCCGAGCAGAAGGCGCGCTACCGCATCGTCGGCACCACCCAGGTCATCGGGATGGATGAATCGCCGGTCGATGCCATCCGTTCCAAGCCGGACAGCTCCATCAGCGTGATGTGCAAGCTCGCCGCCAAGGGCGAGGCTGATGTGGTGGTGTCTGCCGGCAACACCGGCGCTTGCGTCGCCGCCTCGCAGCTTCGCATGCGGCTGCTCCCGGGTGTAAGTCGCCCGGGCATCGCTGTCGTCGTCCCGACATTCCATGGTCCGGTGGTTGTCTGCGACGTCGGCGCCAATATCACCCCCAAGCCCAAGCACCTGCAACAGTACGCCATCATGGCCAGTGCCTATGCCTCGGCCATCTGCGGCATCGAGAAGCCGCGCGTCGGCCTGCTCTCCATCGGCGAGGAGGATGCCAAGGGCACACAGATGGTCAAGGAATCCCGCAAGCTCATGCGGGATGAGCCGCTCATCAACTTTGTCGGCAACATCGAGGGTCGCGACATCTTCAGGGGCATCGCTGATGTCGTGGTCTGCGACGGCTTTGTCGGCAACATCGTCCTGAAATTCACCGAGGGGATGGCTGAAGGGCTGTTCCAGATGATCATCGCCGAGCTGCAGGAAAGCGCACCAGATGCGCTGGTGCAGTTCGAGCCGGTGATGAAGAAGCTGCTGAAGCGCCACGACTGGCAGGAGTACGGCGGGGCGCCTCTCCTGGGTGTCGGAGGATACTCGCTGATATGCCATGGCCGCTCGCAGGCGAAATCAATCAAGAACGCGGTTCGGGTTGGAAAGCAGCTCACCGCCAGTAAGGTCAACGAGGCGATTATCGAGCGGATTGCCCGCAGCATCCCTGCAAGCGATGACGAGTGAAGATCACTTGTTCATCATTGCCGTTCCCCGGCCGGCGCTGGCGTAAGGCGCAGTGCCTTGGGGGCGGAATAAACCCAGAAGGTCTATAGCAAAGTAAAGATGTCCAACTTCGGCGCCATTATCGCAGGTACAGGCAGTTCGCTGCCCAAGAGGATTCTCACCAACGACGATCTGTCGAAGATGGTGGAAACCAACGACGAATGGATCACCCAGCGCACCGGCATCAAGCAGCGCCGGGTGGCCTCCGAAGGTGAAACCACCGCCAGTCTCGCCACCGATGCCGCCCGCAAGGCGCTCGACGCCGCCGGCGTCCGTGCCGAGGATCTCGACCTGATCATCTGCGGCACCATCACCCCTGAGATGGTCTTCCCCTCCACTGCCTGCTTCATCGCCAAGGAGCTGGGGCTCAATAACACGCCCGCCTTCGACATGTCCGCCGCCTGCAGCGGATTCCTGTATGCGATGGATGTCGGGGCTAGCTATGTCCGCTCCGGGCGATATCGCAATGTGCTGGTCATCGGCGCTGAAACCATCACCCGCATCACCGACTATACGGATCGCGGAAGCTGCATCCTCTTTGGGGATGGCGCTGGGGCTGTCGTACTTCAGCGCCATGAGGACCCCACCCGCGGCTGGCAGTATGGCTCGCTGTATGCCGATGGGAACGGCTGGGAAATGCTCTATTGCCCGCCGGGCAGCCGTAACCCGGTCACGAAGGAGATGATCGAGAAGCGCGGGCAGTACATGCGTCTGCAGGGCCGCGAGGTCTACAAGTTTGCGGTCACCCGCTTCGAGGAGCTGATTGAGGATGCGCTTGCGAAGTGCAACCTGACGCATGACCAGGTGGCGCTGCTGGTTCCGCACCAGGTGAATCAGCGCATCATCGACTCGGCGGTGAGCAAGCTCGGTTTTCCGTCGGAGAAGGTGTTCGTAAATATCGACAAGTACGGCAACACGTCGGCCGCCTCGATCCCGATCGCCCTAGATGAGGCGATGCGGGCCGGCCGGCTGAAGGTCGGCGATGTGGTCCTGTTCGTGGCGTTTGGCGCGGGCCTTACCTGGGCGAATGCCGTCGTGAGGATCTAGCCGCAGGCGCATCCCCGGATAGATATACCAGACATGAGCACGCAAACTTTCATCCTCTGTCCCGGCCAGGGCGCACAGTTTGTCGGCATGGGGAAGGATTTTTATGAATCCTCACCGGCCGCTCGCGAAGTGTTCGATCGTGCGAGCAGTGTCCTGGGGTTTGATCTCGCTGCCATTTGCTTCGAGGGCCCGGAAGACAAGCTCAATGGCACCGATATGGCCCAGCCGGCGATCTACACGACCTCCATCGCCTGCTATCGAGCCGCCGTTGACGCCGGCAGGATCGACCCGAAGGCGATCACCGCCTGTGCGGGCCTGAGCCTGGGCGAGTACACCGCCCTGCACCTGGCCGGCTGCTTCGGTTTTGAGGATGGTCTTCGCCTGGTGGCCGCCCGCGGGCGGTACATGCAGGATGCCGCGCTGGCCAGCAGGAGCGGCATGGTGGCGATCATGGGCGCTGATGAGGCGGCCGTGAACAAGCTCTGTGAGCAAGCCGCCGGTGGCGAGGTCCTGGTTCCCGCCAACTTCAACGCCCCCGGGCAGATCGTGGTATCTGGAGCAATCGGCGCTTGTGAGCGTGTGCTAAAGAGCGCGGAAGCCGCGGGCCATAAAGCGGTTGCGCTGAAGGTGGCAGGCGCGTTCCATTCCCCCATAATGCAGAGCGGCGCCGACAAGATGCTCCAGGAGCTGGAGAAGGTGCAGTTTGCCGATCCTGCCGTGGCGGTTTACTCGAATGTGACCGCCAGGACGCACGGCGACGCGGCGAGCATCAAGTCGCTGCTGGTGCAGCAGATCGTCAGCCCGGTGCGCTGGGCCGAGACGATGCAGGCGCTGATGGCGAACGGCGAGGCACGGTTTGTCGAACTGGCGCCTGGGCGTACACTGGCGGGACTGGCGAAGCGAATCAATCGTCGGCTCCCGGTAGAGAGCCTGGAGAACATGGCCGCGCTTTCCGCGGCTTGAGCTTCACGGTTTGGCGGAAGGATAAAGGAAATGATCGAGAAACAGGTGGCTATCGTGACGGGTGGATCGCGGGGAATCGGCGCCGCGATCGTGAAGCGTCTGGCGAAGGACGGCATGCACGTGGTGGCAGTCGCCCGCAACCTTGAGAAGCTCCAGGCCGTCTGTGACGAGGTCATCTCCGCCGGCGGCTCGGCCGAGCCAGTGGTCTGCGATATCGCCGACTCTGCGGCTGTCGGGAAGATGGTTGAGGGCGTGGTGGAGAAGCATGGCCGGCTGGATGTGCTGGTGAACAACGCCGGCATCACGAAGGACGGGCTGATCATGCGGATGGAGGATGCCGATTTCGACATCGTCATCCAGACGAATCTCAAGAGCGCGTTTGCCGCCATTCGTGCCGCCGCCCGTCCGATGATGCGGGCCAAGTATGGCCGCATCATCAACATTGCCTCGGTCTCGGGCGTTGCTGGCAACGCCGGCCAGGCGAATTACGCGGCCTCGAAGGCGGGCCTGATCGGGCTCTCCAAGACGGTCGCGAAGGAGCTGGGCACCAAGGGCGTCACCTGCAACTGCATCGCCCCCGGCTTCATCACCACCGACATGACCGAGGTGCTGCCCGAGCAGATCAAACAGGGTGTCCTGCAGGTGATCCCCGTCAAGCGTTTCGGCGAGGCAGAGGAAGTGGCGGCCGCGGTCGCCTTCCTGGCATCGAGGGAAGCGTCCTACATCACCGGACAGGTGCTTAACGTGGACGGCGGAATGATCATGTAAACAGTTAGCCCGCTTGAGCCGTTTGGACAGGTCCAGCGGTTGCAAAAGGGCCATTGACAGATATAGTCATCGAGCCATCGGGGCGCGTCGCTTCGATGCACGACAAGGGCGTGAAAAGCCTTTTCAGTGGAAGGTACGAATATGGACGAGATTGAAACGAAGGTCATCGAGATCGTTAGCGAGCAGATGGGCGTGGACAAGGGTGAGATCACCCGCGACACCCACTTCATCAACGATCTGAATGCCGATTCGCTTGATACCGTTGAGCTGGTGATGGAGTTCGAGGACGAGTTCGAGCTGTCCATCCCCGACGAGGAAGCGGAGAAGATCCAGACCGTCGGCCAGGCGATCGACTACATCAAGCAGCACAAAAAGTAATCCGTTTTGGCTTGGCGGATCTTGTGGTTCGGCTATGGGGATAGCAGTATTCTCTAAGCCAGGCCACCGTTGAACTCGGAATCGCTCCATGAACAGACGTCGTGTAGTTGTTACCGGCATGGGTGTGATCAGTTCGCTTGCCGAACAGGTCGACGCCTATTTTGATGCCCTCTGTGCGGGGAAGAGCGGCATTACCACCATTCGGCGCTGGGACGCCTCAAAGTTTCCCACGCAGATCGGTGGCGAGTGCTACTCGTTTGACCCCACCAAGCACGGCATCGATGCACGCGAAGCCAAGCGTCTCGATCGCTTTGGCCAGTTTGCCCTTGCGGCATCCGTGCAGGCCGTCAGCGACGCGGGCCTGGATTTCTCCAGGGAAGACCCGACCCGGGCCGGTGTGCTGATCGGTACCGGCATCGGCGGCATCGAGACTCTGCAGGAGCAGAACCGGATCCTCAACGAGCGCGGCGTCGGGCGCGTCAGCCCCTTCACCATCCCGAGGCTGATGGCAAACGCCGGCAGCGGCAACGTCTCCATCCGCTATGGCTTGCAGGGGCCGTGCACCAGCGTCTCAACTGCGTGCGCGACCGGCTCCAATGCCATCGGCGATGCCTTCCGCCTGATCCAGTTCGGCTTCGCCGACATTATGATCAGCGGCGGTTCCGAGGCGGCCCTGTGCGAGTTGGGTGTGGGCAGCTTCTGTGCCGCCCGCGCCATGAGCACCCGCAATGATGAGCCGCATCGTGCCTCACGCCCGTGGGACAAGGATCGCGACGGTTTCGTCATGGGCGAAGGCGCCGGCGTTCTCGTCCTTGAGGAGTACGAGCACGCGAAGGCACGCGGGGCGCGGATCTATGCCGAGCTGGTTGGCTATGGCATGACCGCCGACGCGTTCCACATCACCGCACCGGAAGAGGAGGGCAAGGGCGCCAGCGCGGCCATGGCCCTGGCCCTGAACGATGCGGCTGTGAACCCCGAGCAGGTGGATTATGTCAACGCCCACGGCACCAGCACCCCGCTTGGCGATATCGCCGAGACACGCGCGGTGAAGCGGACGTTTGGCGACCATGCGAAGAAGCTAGCCATGAGCTCCACCAAGAGCATGACCGGCCATCTCCTTGGCGCCGCCGGCGGCATCGAGGCCGTTGCCTGCTGCATGACGATCTCCAAGGGAATCATCCACCCGACGATAAATCTCGAGAATCAGGATTCCGAGTGCGACCTGGACTGCGTGCCCAACGTCGCTCGCGAACGGGAAGTGAAATACGCCCTGTCGAACAACTTCGGCTTCGGCGGCCACAACGCCGTCCTGCTTTTCAAGAAGATCTGATCGGGCAGAAAACGTCGATAGACAAAAACCCTCGCGATCGCGAGGGTTTGTTTTTGGAAACACGGATGAACGCAGATGCACACGGATGAGCAGACGATCTTGCAGCCATGACTCGACTGAGCTTGTCGAAGTCAGGGACACAGATGATTCTGTTTATCGTTGATTGACAGTCAGGACCGCGCAGCTCCTCCAAGTCGCAAATCGCAAATCCCAACCAATCAAAGACCCTTCGTCTTGCCTACATCGTTTCCACCTTGATCGTCGCCTGCATCAGGTGATCGGAGTTGGGCGCGACTGAGACTGCGTTGTCGGCTTCGTTGGCGGTTTCCACGCATACCATGTTCGGCCATTCGTCATCGCCAAAGTCGGGCATGGCCTTGGCCTTGGCTATCCAGGGGTTCCAAACGACCGTGGTCTGCGAGCCGGATTTGCTGATGGTGATCCTTCGGCCAAGCGAGGGGTCATGGATCACAGTGCTGTTGGCCGTGTTAAGGTAGTGGCGGTCGGTCTCGGATGAGATGGTGATCGGCTCGGTACCCTCGGTGAATCGCTTCATCTGCTGGGTCTTGTCCATATAGACCGTTTCCTCCAGACCGGTGATCTTCACTTGCCGCACATCGCCGACCAGGAAGTAGGTGTGCAGCGCCTCGCTGATGGTGAACGGCTCTATGCCGGTGTTGCGGGTCGCCAGTGTCATCGACAGCTCCCGGCCAATACGGATGCGGTGCTCGAGGTGGAAATTGTGCGGCCAGAACTTGCGGCTCAGCTCCGAGGGCAGCAGCTCCATGATGATGCCCACTTCGCCGCCGGGCAGGTCGGCTATCGATGTCACCGTCCATTCCTGCAGTCGGGCGACCCCGTGCATCGGTGCTGTCGGGTCATCCTCCTTGGGGCCAAACCAGGGGAAGCAGACCGGGACGCCCCCACGAATCGGCTTGCCAGCCTCAAACGCGCTTCTGGAACTCATGAACAGCACCGGCTTCTCGCCGGCTGGCTGAAAGTGCGCGACATGGGCGCCGTGGAGATAGATGCGTGCCTCGGCCAGTTCAGTCTTGATATCCAGGCAGGGCAGGCCGCCTTCGCCTTCGGTCAGCCGGATACGATCGGTGTTGTACTTCTCGCGCAGTTGCTCGATGGTCATCTTCCTGTTCCTTTCCTTCCTGCCGGTGAGTATTGCCGCTGGCATGATGTCGTCAATGGCCGGAATTCATTGCCCCGCGAGGGCGATTGCCCGTGGACGGTGAGCGAATCCTAAACTGCCTCTGGCTTTGCACTTCCGCCGCTATGCTGATTCTTCTACAATCGCGCATCCTTATGCGCAGAGTTGTGGTTACAGGCGTGGGCGCGGTTAGTCCCCTTGGGATAGGGGCAGCCGCGTTCTGGCAGAATCTTGTCGCAGGAAAATGCGCCATCAGGCGGGTCAGCGCTT
>JAKORQ010000171.1 GCA_029777755.1 Planctomycetota bacterium | reverse complement strand
GGGCTCTCACACGTCGTGCGTCCCGACGGTGTGTACCATGCCAACATGCGCTTCAGCATGTATCGCTGGCACATCATGGATCCCATCCGCTTCGAGAAGGACCTGCGGGTGACGATCCAGGCGTTGGGATGGCGCCAGGGCGGCAGGTATCTGCCGCTGCAGGATGACATCTCCAGCGTGGCGTTCTGGTACCAGACATTGCCCGCCGCCCCCTTCCTGCCCCTGCTGGATAGGGATTACCTGGAAATCATCTGACGATCTTGCGATCTCGCAGATTTGCGGTCTAACGAACTCCGGTGCATCCGCGCCGGAGTTCGTTCTTCTTTTTCGATGAAAGCCAGTTCACCGAAATGTGCTTCCGCTCTTGCTTCCGGTCGAATCCTGCCGAAACTCAATACACGAGAGATGTCTTATTACTACCCCATTGCCCTGGACCTCGCTGACCGGCGGGTGCTGATCGTCGGTGCGGGAGCGGTTGCGCAGCGGAAGTTGCGCGGGGTATTGGAGGCGGGGGCGGCTGATGTGACCGTGGTTGCACCCCAGTCTCGGGATGAGCTTCCTCCCCAGGTTCGCTGGCTGAAGCGATCCTTTGAGCCGGGAGACCTGGACGGCATCGACCTGTGCTTCGCTGCCACCGATGACCCGGCCGTCAATGAGCTGGTAGCACGGCTATGCCGCGAGCGGCACATCCTCTGTAATAGGGCTGACCGCGACGATAGTGAGCCGGGCGACTTCACCGTGCCGGCCATCCATCGCGATGGGCCGCTGACGGTGGCCGTCTGGGCATCCGGGTCACCCCGCCTGGCCGGGGCGGTGAGGGACGCCATTGCTGATTCGCTCGACCCGGCGTGGGGGCAGATGGGGCAGATCGTCGGCAAGATTCGCGAGCGGGTGGTGAGCAATCCTGCGATCTCCATGACGAGGCGCAAGACAATCCTGGCGGCCATCTCATCCATCAGGGCGCTTCAGGCGTATAAGACAGGAGGCGAGGGTGCGCTGATGGCGATGATCGCCGATGAGTTCCCGGAACTGAAAGGTAGTCTCTAGCGCATGGTGAGCTCGGTACAAATCCTGCTGCTGGTGCTCTCGATCCTGGCATACCTCGCCGGCGGCCTGTCGGCCATGGCCGCGCTGGTTGGCAAGAAGATCCCGGTGATCTCCCGCCCGGTGACGCTGTGCGTGGGACTGGTGATGTCACTTACGCTGCTGCTGCTTCACTGCGCCAGCACGGGACTGTGGCAGCCACTGCAGAATAACTTCTCGGCGATGGTCACGATGGCGGTGCTGCTGGCGGCGTTCGTGGCATATATCCAGTTCCGGCGGCCGGTTCCATCACTGGAGTGGCTGGCCATGCCGGTGGTTGTGCTTCTGCTGTTGATGGCCGGGCATTTCGGCACAGCCAAGCCGGAGCAGTACCTTCCCAACGCGTACTCGGTGGTGCATCGCGTGACCAGCTACCTTGGGGCGCTGTCATTCCTCATTTCAGGCGTGACCGGGATCCTGTACCTGATCTCCGCGCAGAATCTGCGCGGGCGCAAGAAAGGCGGGCACGCCCCGCCGCGGCCGGGAGTCTTCGGCTCGCTGGAGCGGCTGGAGCATCTCACCTACAGCTCCGTAACATTTGGCTTTGCCCTGTTTACGCTGGGTTTGATAACCGGGTTTGTCTGGATTCACCATGAAGGCGCCGGGCGCATGGGAGCGTCTTGGTACCTGTCGGCTAAGGTGATCCTGGCGCTGGCGGCGTGGGCGATATTCGCGGTGGTCCTGCATACGCCGATCGCTCCGCGGCTTCGTGGCAGGAAGAACGCCATCCTGAGCATCGTGGGGCTGGTGCTGACGCTGGCGACGATGGTGGCGGTGCTGCTGATGCCCGCCGGAGGTGCTTCGTAAATGCAGCGCCTCGTGATGATTGGCATGAACCACTCGACAGCGCCGCTGGCGGTGCGCGAGAAGATCGCCTTCTCCAACACCCAGCGGGAACTGGCACTGGGGCAGTTCCGCGAGAAGTTCCCCGAGGCCGAGGCGGTGCTGGTATCCACCTGCAATCGGGTGGAACTGTACGCCGCCCGCCCGGTGCACGGTCGGCCGCGCATTGATGACCTGGTAGCCTTCGTGGCCGCTTTCCATGACCTGCCTGAGTCGGAGGTGAAGGCCCATATTTACGAACGGTCCAACCGGGCTGTCGCCGAGCACCTGTTCACTGTGGCCAGCTCGCTGGACTCGCTGGTGGTGGGCGAGACGCAGATCCTCGGGCAGATCCGCGACGCCTACGAGGTGTCGAAGAAGCTGGGGATGGTCGGCAACCTGCTGAATCCACTGTTTCAGCGGGCTATTGCGGCCGCTCGCGATGTAATGGCAGCCACCCGCCTGACCGAGGGCCGCCGCTCCATCGCTTCCATCGCCGTGGAGTATGCCCGGCAGATCTTCGAGAACTTCAGGGACAAGACGGTCCTGAGCATCGGGGCGGGGAAGATGTCCTCGCTGGTGCTGCAGCATTTCTCCGAGCTGCAGGTAAAGCGTCTGGTGGTGTGCAACCGCGACCAGACCAGGGCGCAGGCGCTGGCCTCGCGTTTTGGCGGGGTGGCGGCACGCATGGATGACCTGATGCAGCACCTGGCCGAGGCCGACATCGTCATCTCCTCCACGGCATCCCCCGCGCCGATCATCACCCCCACGATGTTTGAGCAGGTGATGAAGCAGCGGCGCTGGAGGCCGTCATTCCTGGTTGATATCGCCCTGCCGCGCGACATCGATGAGGCCGTCGGCGACCTGGAGAACGTCTACCTCTACAACATCGACGACCTGCAGGAGGTGGCAGCCGCCACAGACTCCAACCGCCGCGAGGCCGTCCAGAGCGCACGCGAGCTGGTGCTCAAGCAGGTGGATGAGTTTGTCACCTGGCACACGGCGCGCGAGGTCGGCCCGCTGATCGAGCAACTGTTCTCCCGCTCGCACAACATGGCGCGCGATGAGGTGCAGCGAACGCTCAAGAAGCTGCCGGACCTCTCGGCCGAGCAGCGCCAGCATGTCGAGGAACTGGCAAGGCGGATCGTGAACAAGCTGCTCAATGACCCGGTGCAGGCGATTCGCGAAAGTGGAACGGAAGCCAGCCCCTTTGTGCGGGCGCTGGCGAAGATGTTCAGACTTCGCTCCTGAGGCTTGATCACCGGGAGCGATTGCGTGCCGACACGCCGAACGCGCAAGTGAGTGTCGCCAACATGAGCGCCGTGACCGCGACGATGGCCGGCATGCCCGTGCTCTGGGTCGAGAGCATCTGCGCACCTGCCGCAAGCCCGGGGCCAAGCACCATACCCGCCCCGATGAGCGCCTCGTGATAGCCGCCATGCTCGGCGCTGCCGTCGGAAAGAACCATGCCGAAGTAGAGGCTGGCTGAGAAAATGAAGCCGGCCGCGATACCGAGGACCAGTTCGCCGACGGTGATGAGCAAGACTGCCACCCACAGCGGCGCATCGGCGAAGATTCCCATCCGCTCGCCCGGCAGCGTGATCACAAGGAACGACAGCAGCATCGCCACGCCGCAGGCAAGCAGCAGGCGCGGACGGGTATGCCACCAGCTCGTTGCGCCAAGCACGATGAACGTGATGGATCGGCTGCCCATCCAGATCGCCGCGAGCACCGTGGACCAGATTATCCCCAGTTCCCGTGCGATGGCGAAATTGGGGAATATCCCCATGACGCTGTTGGCGATGACGAAGACAGCGGGCAGGCTCAATCGCGAGAGCCACAGCGCCAGCCGCCGCTGTGCCGACAGGCGCAGTGCAACCTCAGGATCGGCATGCATCTCGTGCCCGCCGGCGGATGCGGAGGGGCGGTGAGTTGCCACCATGGTCGCGGCCGCCACCACTCCCAGGGCGTGGCAGACTATGGGGATGATCATCGGCCCCGCCTGCCAGTACTCCAGGATCGTTCCATAGACGGCGATCACGCCCACGCAAACGGTCGACCAGCCCAAGTTGTAGAGGGTGATGCGGCGGTTCATCCGCACGGGATCGCAGCCCTCCGTCACGATACTTTCCACCAGCGGCCAGGTAAGAGTGCTGACATAGCTGTAGAGCAGCAGGATGGAGATGATCCCCCACAGCGAGCTGGTAAAGAACATCGCCACGACCATCAGCAGCAGTATCGCATTGACCACGAGCAGCAGGCGGCTCTTGGAGAAGCGCGCCGCCAGACCGCCGGCCGACAATGCCCCGGCCGCGTAAACCGCACCTTGCGCCATCATCAGCAGCAGGTTCTGGCTGGTCGTCCAGCCGAAACGCTCAGTGGTGTAAAACGCGATGCCGTTTATCAGCAGGTTGCAGCTGATGGAGGTGAGGACCTCGATCCCGTAGGCGCAGGCCAGCGGAAGCCTGCGGCTATGCCCGCTTGCCGGCGCGATGGCCGGCGCTTCGATTGTCTGTGTCACATCTGGCTCACTTTTCAGCGAACAGCGCTTCGACGAAACGAGGTGGGTCGAAGGTTTCAATGTCCTGTGGGGTCTCGCCAAGGCCTATGAACTTCACCGGGATGGAGAGCTGGTCCCGGATGGCGAAGATCACCCCTCCCTTGGCGGTACCATCGAGCTTGGCCAGCACGATGCCGGTCACGCCGATGGCCTGAGAGAAGCTCTTGGCCTGGTTGAGGGCATTCTGCCCGGTGGTGGCATCGAGTACCAGCAGCACTTCATGGGGAGCGCCGGGGATGCGCTTGGCGACCACGTCGCGGATCTTGGTCAACTCGCGCATCAGGTGGTCCTGAGTATGCAGTCGCCCGGCGGTATCGACGATCAGCACATCGATGCCGCGCGCCTTGGCCGACTCGCAGGCGTCATACGCCACTGCGGCCGGGTCAGCACCCATCTTATGCTTCACGATGTCGACACCCAGGCGATCGGCCCAGATGGTGAGCTGATCGACGGCGGCCGCCCGGAAGGTATCGGAAGCGCAGACCATCACCTTCTTGCCCATCTCGTTTTTCAGCAGCCAGGCGAGCTTGGCGATGGAGGTGGTCTTGCCGGCGCCGTTGATGCCGGCGACGAGGATCACGGTCGGGCCGCTGGGCTGGAGGTTCAGTTCTCGATCATGCTGCGGCCAGTTGTCGGTGAGCTGCGACTTCACCACGCCCAGACAGTCGGCAGCGTTCTTGATCTTGCCCAGCCGCCAGCGGTCGCGCAGTTCCTTCACGATCCGCTGGACATTGTTCACGCCCATGTCCGCGCGGAGGAATCGCTCTTCAAGCTCATTGAGGAAGTCATCGTCGATCTGCCGGCCGGGAATGAAAAGCGTCCGGACGTCGGTGTTAAGCACCTCCGACGTCTTCTTCAGTGCCCCCTTGAGCTTGTCGAGTGTTCGAGAGAAGAAACCCATGGCGTTTGATCAGGCCTCCGGCAGTCGGCTCTTATCGGTCAGGGCCGTGTGCTCCTTAAGTAAGGTATCCAGTACTCCATTGACGAAAGCTGCGCTCTGCTCGGTCGAGAACGCCTTCGCCAGCTCGATTGCCTCCGCTATCACTACCTTCGGCGGCGTCGGGGTATTCACCAGTTCCCAGGCAGCCAGGCGCAGAAGCGAGCGATCCACACCCGGCTGGCGGCGCGGCGGCCACTTGGGAGCCAGCCGCTCGATCCAGCGGTCGGTCACCGGGACATAGTCCCATGCGCCCTTTGCCATCTCCAGGGCCGATTGCCGGATCTCCTCGTCGCGCGTGCCGTCATTGGCCACCTGCCGCCCCATCTCCGGGTCGGCATTGGAGACAGCATCCCACGCGAAAAGTATCTGCATGGCAATCTCTCTGGTTTTGCGTCTGCGATTCATCGTAGCCAACAGTGATGGATCCTTCGGGGAGTATATTGCGCAGGAGCGGTTCGTGAAGCGCCTATAGGCGGCCCCGCCTGACGGCGGCGAGAGCAGCGATCATTTCCACGGCGGCTTCGGCCGCCTGCACTCCGACGTGGCCGTGCCTGCCTCCAGTCCGATCCCAAGCCTGCTCTTCGTTATCGGTAGTGAGTACCCCGAAAATCACCGGCAGGTTCGTTTCCAGCGCAACATCCTGGATGCCACGGGCGCATTCGCCGGCCACGTAGTCAAAGTGCGGCGTCTCTCCCCGGACCACTGCTCCCAGGCAGACTACAGCATTGAATCGGCCGGTCTGGGCCATGACTTTGGCCGCCAGCGGCAGTTCAAACGCCCCCGGCACGCGCACCATCTCCACATCCGCGTCGGCAACGCCCAGCTCCTTCAGGCGCTTTTTGCATCCCTTCAGCAGTTCATCAACGATCTCGGCGTTGAAACGGGCAGCGGCAATACCGACTCTCACCCCCTGGGGAAGGGAAGTCGCGGCGAAAACTGGTGCTTTGGTACTCATCTACGGCTGGAGAAAATAAGGGCGATGGTCCAGTTTCACAAGTAAGCGGTCATCACACCTGTTCTGCGGCGGCCTGAAGCAGATTGCCCTCCCATGCCGCTATCAGTGATAAAGCTCACGTCTCCGCCAGCTCTTCGACGGCGGATTTCCTGACAAGCAGGCGGGTGTATACGAGTCGCAACAGGCCGCAAAGGCTGATCCCTACCGCCGCCCCGGCCGCGTCCGCGAACCAGTCGGCGAGCTCCGCCCCGCGATTGACCAGAGGCTGAAGCCATTCGTCGACCGCACCATACGCCAGCACAATCGATATGGTCATCCAGTCGGCGGCGCTGCGAAACACTCGTCCCAGTGCCAGGCGAAGCAGAACTGTCAGGATCGCATACGCGACCAGGTGCTGCAGCTTGTCACTGACGTGGACATTGCGCACGGCCGACGGGGGCAGGTGGGTCCCGATGAAGATCGCCAGCCAGTAAAGGCCCAGGACAACCAGAATCAGTCGGTAAAGGCGCTCGTTCAAGCGTCAATCTCCCTGTGGCTGCACATCGGGATCGGAAGCAATCTCCGGGGCAACTGTCTCGCCGGAAGGCTCCGCGGCCGGGGCCGGCGCTTGCTGTTTCTCGCCCCGGCGGCGGAACAGGTTGATGACCTCGCGCGCCAGCGCCCGGTAGTCCTGCGCCCCATTGCTGGATGGCTCGTACTGAAAGATGGTCTGCCCGAAGCTGGGGCTCTCGGCCAGCTTGATGTTGCGGCGGATCCTGGTCTTGAACAACACCGCATCCGACCAGGGGAGATTGGTGCCGGCGGTCTGCTCGATGAACTGCTGCAGGTCGCGGACAACCTCGGTGGAGAGTCGCGTCTGGGCATCGAACATGGTCAGCACGATGCCGGCCACGCGCAGTTGCGGGTTGATCTGCTGCGAAACCAGTTGCACCGTCTCCAGCAGCTTGCCCACTCCCTGCAGCGCCAGGAAGTGTGCCTGCATGGGGATAATCACATCGGTGGCGGCCGCCAGCGCGTTGACCGTCAGCAGCCCCAGTGAGGGAGGACAGTCCAGCAGGATGTAGTCGAAGTCATGGTCGGCGGCGGCAATTCGATTGCGCAGGAGAGTCTCGCGCCCGGGGACGTTCACCAGTTCCACCTCGGCAGCGACCAGGTCGATGGACGAAGGCACCAGTGCGATGCGCTTGTCCAGTCGCTGCATTGCCTCGAGGAAGGAGCCTTCCTCAACGAGCATTGTGTAGAGGCTCTTTTCCACACTCTCCGGCTCGATGCCATAGTTGATGGAGAGGTGCGCCTGCGGGTCCATGTCGATCATGCAGACCCGCTGGCCCGCTTCGGCGAGGGCCGCCCCCAGGTTTGCGCTGGTGGTGGTTTTCCCGACGCCGCCCTTTTGATTCATCAACGCGATGACCCGCATTCGCCTTTGTCTCCCGATGGTGTAGTTCAACGCTGGGATTGTCTCGACTTGCCGAGGGAAAACAAGAAAGCAGCGCCAGATGATCGTTGCCAAAAACACGGGAAGCTTCCGCCGTGGCTGGGAAGCTTCCCTGATGGATCGTTGACCTGTTGGAGCCTTGGTCACGATCAGGATATTCGTCTTCGCTGCGGTCAGAAGGCCACGAACCGCTGCGAGGCGATCGCGAAGTTACTTCTTGGCCTTCTTGGCCGCGGGCTTCTTCGCGGTCTTCTTAGCGGCTGTTTTCTTTGCAGCTTTCGCCATGGCGCGTAACCTCCTTTCTCAAGAAGGAATGTACGCATGCAAAAAAACCGAGTCAACGCTTTTTTGCGGACTCTGCGCGCATTACACTTGCCCGAAGGGCCACTGCAATCCACCGCACTTCACAGGAAGGTGAAACCATGTGGATGACTGATCAAACCAGCCAGCTTGCCGTCTGGTTGAACGTTCTTTACCTGCTGTGCAGGTACGTGCACCTGATCGCGGCGATGCTGCTGGTCGGAGGTTTCCTCTTCTACGAGATGGTCGTCCCCATGGCGATTGCCGACCTGAAGGAACAGGCCCAACTGGCGGTGTTCGCACAGGCACGCTGGACGTTCCGTTGGATCACGTGGGGATCGATCGTCGCCGTCATCGTCACCGGCTCGTACATGACCGTCTTCCGCATGCAGACATATATAGAAAGCGAGTTCATACCCAGCCCGGTGGATGTGGTGCAGCGCGACACCATCCCCTGGGCGCTGCGAACGGGATGGTGGTGGGCAGCGCACGTGCTCTCGGCCGGCGTTGCAATACTCGTTGCCCTGCACCTCGTCTCCGGCGATCGGCCGCCGACCAGCCCGGTGAGCTGGCTGCGCCTGGACCTGATGCTGCTGCTGATCGTGATCTTCTTCGCAACCGTAACGCGGCAGGTGGACCAGATCCACTACCAGCGGGCCATCAACCTCATCTCCCCAACTATGAGGCCGCTGATCCAGTACCCGCGCGATACCGACGCGAATGAGGAGACAGATGCCGTCGAGAAACAGCCAGAGGTCGTCCCGGTACAGCCATGAGCGATAGCGCAACCAACCCGCCCGACAGCATCACCGGCGGCGTGATGCGCATCCCACTGGAGGCAATACAGTTCACGATGTCGCGCTCCTCCGGCCCCGGCGGCCAGAATGTCAACAAGGTCAGCACACGCGTGGAACTGAGGGTGCCGATCGGTGCCATCGAGAATGGCTCGCCAGCCATGATGCAGCGATTGCGGGCACTGGCGGGCAAGAAGATCACCGCATCAGGCGAGCTGCGCATCGTCTCGCAGGAAACCCGCTCGCAGGAAACCAATCGCGAGGTCGCCATCGCAATCCTGCGGCAGTTACTGGAAGAAGCCTCGCGGCTGCCGCGCAAGCGCCGGCCGACCCGACCCACCCGCTCCAGCCAGCGGCGGCGGGTGGAGGCCAAGAAACGCCGGGGCGAGATAAAGTCCCTTCGGCGCAAGCAGGATATGTAGAAAGAGCCCCATTTACGTTCTCTATCTTCCTCTGCACAAATATCGCCATGAAGAAGTTACTTGCCTGTGGCCTGGTTGTAGCCGCCTCCCTCAGCTCGATCGCGATGGCTGACGAGCTCATTTTCAGGAATGGCGACCGCGTGCATGGAATCGTCACTGCCATCGGCAAGTCGCGCATAAAGGTGAAGACCGAGAACTTCGGGGAGCAGATCATCGACCTGGAGAAGGTGCAGGAGTTTTATACCGATGGACCGGTATCGCTGCTGCTGGAGGACGGCACGGCCAGCACCGGCATGAAAGTGCTGCTGTGGAAGGAAGGCTATCTACACCTGGCGCCGGCCGAGGTTCCCGCTACTTTCCCAACCACCGAGCCCACCATCGAGCCGACGACAGGGCAAGTCGCACAGCCGACGACGCGGCCGGCGATCGAGCTGGCCGAGCTTCCCGCGGCTGATCAGTCGCAGCCTGCCTCCGCCGGGGTTGCCTTGGATACCCCTGAAACGATGCCGGCGACCACCAGCCCGGCCGCCCCGCCAGAGCCTCCCCCGGGAACCGTTCGCATCATCCGTAACGATCAGCTCGTGCGCATGGCCAGCGGAAGCGGCAGCACCACCCAGTGGTCAGGAAGCATGAGCGCCGGCGCCACCCTGTATCGCGGCAATACCAACTCCGAGACGCTCACGCTCGCATACGACTTTTCCCGCCGAACGCTCAAGCAGCGCCTGGAGTCCAACGGGATCTGGAACTATGGCCGGGAGAAAGCACAAGGCAGCGACGATCGCTACACCACCGCCAACAACCTGTCGATATACGGAGAGTACAATTACTTCGTCCGGCCAAAGTGGTACCTGTACACCGGCTCCCGCTTTGAGCAGGATCGTCTCCAGAAACTGATGCTGCGGGCCACGCCCGGCGGCGGTATCGGCTACCAGTGGCTGGAGACGGATAACACCAGCATCAATACCGAAGCCGGCCTCAACTGGGTGTACGAACGCCGCTACAGTCCGCACGAGATCCAGCAGTACTCAGCCCTCCGCGCTGCCTGGCATGTGAGCCATTCGCTCAACGACCGGGTGAAGCTCACGCACAACTTCGAGATCCTGCCGCGCATTGATGACTTCAGCGATTACGTGGCGAACGCCGACGCGGGGCTGCGGGTGAGCATGACCGGACGGGTGTTTACCGAGCTGCGAATTGTCTTCACCTACGACTCAACCCCCGGGGAAGAGCAGCAATCGACCGACATCTCCTACCATGCGATGGTGGGATATTCCTTCTGAACGATGAGGCGGAGCTGCGCATGACGGAGCAGTCACTGAGGACGTGCCCTGGACTGCTGCGCTTGGGAGATTCCGCAGTTCCGGCGGAACTGCTCGACTGATCCGGCGAGCGCCTTTGCTCCGGAAGCAGATCCACGTCGAGGAGCGCCTTGCCTCCCGCGGGCGGAGGACCCTCCACTTTGGGGCAAGCCAGCTCTAGGACTTGAGCTCCACCGTCCAGTAGGCGTTGTCCAGAAACTGCTTCCAGCTCTGGTAACGCTCGTCGGCCAGGCGAATGTTGATCACTGGCGAGCGCTTGGGCTTCACTGGCCTGGTGATCAGGTGCATGTTGGCCTGCTCGGGGGTTCGCCCGCCCTTTTTTACATTGCACTTGATGCAGGCGCAGACGATGTTCTCCCAGGTGCTCTTGCCGCCCTGGCTCTTGGGGATGACGTGATCCAGCGACAGGTCGGTGGTGGGGAAGCGCTTGCCGCAGTACTGGCAGCGATTGTTGTCGCGGGCGAAGATGTTGCGACGGTTAAACTTCACCTCCTGCCGGGGGAGCTTGTCGTATCCCAGCAGGCGGATAATCCGCGGCACGGCAATCTGGAAGCGAACCGTGTGGATCCATTCATAGTCATCCGGCTCAAACTGGGCCTTAAGTTCAGACAGCTCTCGCCAATCGGTGAAGTTGAGGTTCATCCACTGGCTTCTGCCGTTGGAACCTTCCTCGATATGGATGACCTCGGCCAGGTCGCGGCACAGGAGGGAAAACGCCCGGCGAACATTGATGATGCGGATCGCCTGGTAGAGTCGGTTGAGCACCAGGACATTGCTCTGCAGGGCGACGGGGGTAGGCACCGCAACCGCGGCCGCCTCGGCGGGCTGCATGATTCGGGAGGAAATTGCCCCAGAACTCGGACCCATAGTCAGTCCTGCCCAAAGCCACCTTACCCTGTTACTGCACCAGCGGTGCAACACGGCACCTTTGCTGCCGATGTGGGGATTCTACCTTAAGGGCGCAAATATGCCAGTTCTCCAACCTTTGCTCCAGGCACATCTTGCAGGAAAACTAACGGCCACTGGCGGGAGTTCCTTCGTCGAGATACTCTAGCTTTGCGATGAGCCAGAATCAGAACTCCAAGGAAAACAGCTTCGACGAACGTCTGCTTGAGATCCTGCGCTGCCCCCTTACCCACAGCCGGCTGCGGCGCGAGGGAGATTGGCTCGTGGCAGAGCAGGGTGGCTTGCGCTATCCCATTCGCGATGGAATCCCGGTCATGCTAACCGAGGAGGCGACCTTGCCCGAGGGTGTGCAGTCCCTGGATGAACTAAAAAAGCAGCTCAAGCTCAACTAGGGAACTATTGCCGGCCGGGATGCGTACTGGGAGTGCGTTCCCGGTCTCTCCGGCGATCGCGCCGGCTGACATCCTTGCGAAGCCCCGACTGCCCTTCCTGGATCAACACTTCGACCCTGGCGTTCACCATGGCGTCGATCTGGCTACGGTCGACGGCGAGATCATTCTGCTCGCGCTCGATGAACTCCTTCAGGCGCTCGATCCGCTGCTGCCGCTCCTCAAGGCTCAGCTCATAGAGCCGGCGCGAGGCCCGAGTGATCTGGTCGCGCATCTTCTCGCGCTCCTCGGGAGTGTCGCCGGAGGAGAGCAGCCCGTACAGTTCATCTTCCACCCGGAGCTGTGCCACCTTTGTCTCGTACAGCTTGGGATCCTCCCGCTTGATCCCCTCCAGCATACGGTAGCGGGCCACCATAAATCCCATCACGTTGCGGCGAAGCGAAGTGCCATCATCCGGCAGCATCTGCAGCGCAAGCGTGCGATTCGGGGCATTCTCCCGCATGAACGCCATCGCGTCATCGACTTCATCATCGCTGGGCGAGGCGAAGCGCCCGAACTGGCGCGGTCGATGCACCGTCTCCTCCCCTTCCGTATCCGGGGGCGTCGTCGGCGGCTCGGGAGACTGCGCCAGCGCCGCCACAGGCATCAAGGCAAACATCGCAACCAGCAGTTTTCGGGCAATCATCTTCATCTCACCTCTGCTACCAGAGCCAATCAACGGCTGCAAACGCATCATTGGAGAGCGACTGGATAGCCGAAACCTCCTGCCGCGCCTTTAACAGGTTGCCCTCGAACAGGATCCTCTGGCTCTCGTCAAAGGAGGCGGCCAGTTCCTCGGCCATGGCGTATCGCTCATACGGATCCATGCTCCAGGTGGCAAGGTCACTGAGCACCGGGGAGGAGAGCAAATCCGGGATGGCCGCCGCCATGGGACGGGATACCACCGGGTCGAGCATCGGGGCGGGATCGAAGTTGGCAAAGAACACCGCAGCTGCCACCAGGATAGACGCGGCCGCCGCCAGCGGATAGCTCCACCATGGCAAAGGCAGCTTCTTCTCCTCCAGCTTGGTCTCGATGCGCACGGGCGGCGGAGCGGCCTGCCACTGCCGCATGGAAGCTATGGTGTCCCGGGCGCACTTCTCGGCACGCGCAGCAATGACGGGATCGCCTATCGCAAACGCGCCCTCCACCACCTCCATGGCACCGCGCAGCTCCTCCAACTGCCGGCGGAACGCTCCATCCTGCCGCAGCAGCGCTTCCACCTCGGCACGATCCTGCGGCGGAAGCTCATCGGCGAGATACATCAGGAGGATCGCCTCATTGCCGCTCAGTTTGGACAGTAAGTTCTTCATCTTGTGGCCTCGTTGGCTACGAGTCCGCCTCCAGTGCCTGCTTCAGTTTCAAGACTGCCTTATGCATCCGGCCAAGCGCGGTGTTGAGCGGACACCCCATGGCGGCCGCTATCTCGGTAAACCGCATGTTGGCATAGTACCGCATGCAAACCACCTGCCGCTGCGGCTCAGGCAGGTCTGCTATTGCCTGCTTGAGCTTCTCGGCCTGCTCAGTCGCCACCAGCGGGCGGGAGGCATCGGGCACCTCCTCGGTACTGGAGAGCCTCAGCCCGTCTTCAAGCTTTCGCTGCCTTGAGCGCGAGCGCCACAGGTCATTGACCTTGTTGGTCGCGATGCGAAACAGCCAGGCTTTGAATCCGCCGGGGGAACGCTTCTCGTCGAAGCGATCCAGGTGCTCAAGCACCGAGAGCCACGTCTGCTGATGAAGCTCCTCCGCTATGGCGGTATTTCCAGTCAGACGCTGGAGATACGCCAGCAGCGGCTGAACGTATCGCCGGACGAGTTCATCCCCGGCCGCCTGCTCGCCGGCGCGCAGCCGGCCGATCAGAGCCTCGTCAGACACGACGAACTGCTGCTGGTCTGAATGAACAGTCGTCTGCGGCAATTCGTCCATGCTGGCCGTCATCTCCCTGAACGTTGAACCGGGCCGATTATTGCGTGGCGACGGCACAATTCGCCATATGCAAGGCAGTTAACAATCTGTCGCCCCAGCGGGCTGGGATGTCAAGGAGAAAGCAACCCGTACAAGCACAGACCAGGCAGTCTCATCTGTCAGGATGCGTCAGGTGACGTGAAAAGCCGTGTGCAAATCGGGGCGACAAGATTCGAACTTGCGACCTCCTGGACCCAAACCAGGCGCTCTAATCCAAGCTGAGCTACGCCCCGTCTCCAGAGGCATTTTCTAAGCTGCGCAACGTTACTTGTCCAGCGGCGATGCAGAATCGGCGACACCGGGCAACACCTCGCAGGCTGGCGATGTCAGCTATGGCCGCCGATCTGCGCTGGCGCTCACTGACAGGCCAGGCAATCTGCCGGCCGTGTTACCGGCGCCGCAGAGCAAGTCTTTTTGTGTCAAACCAGCTCAGCTAAGCTGTAGTAATCATTGCAGATTTGAGCTGTATTTTGTCGCTGGGGAGGAATATCGGCTTCTAAAGCTATGGGAGAGTGCGGATTATTTCCTTTGACATTGCACCGGGCTAGACGGTATGTATATCATCTGCCGTTTGACGGTTGGGCTTGGTTGAGCGTGCGAACATGAGCTTGATCTGACCCGTCCGTTTGACAATCTAGACTGACCCGAAGCACTCACCTCAAAGGGTTATCGCTCGGCATAGTGCATGAAGGGCACACTGTGATCGACGAGTACAGGAAATCGCATGACGCGGGTTCGATGTCATGAACTTGCGGGTGCTGAGATTTTGTGCTCGACGGGCATGGCAAGCTGAACGGAAGGACCCGGTGAGTGGCCAACATTGAGTATGGGGTCGTGCCGGTCCGCTTGGCGGACTCGTTCGGCCCGCCGGCGTCGCTGGAGCGGCTCATCCCAGGTGGGACGCGACAGGCGTGGGGAGGCGAGGCGAAGGTTGCTTCAACTCTCTGCACGACGCGAATTCGGGACATGAAGTCGTTGGGGATGTTCCTTCAACGACGGTTTTGTTTACGTTTCTCTTTAACTTTGGGAGGCTTCATGAAAGCCACAGTTCGTAAAGGTTTCACCCTGATCGAAATTTTGATCGTGGTGATCATTCTCGGTATCCTCGCGGCGATCGTTATCCCGCAGTTCACCAACGCCTCTGAGGACGCGAAGCTGAGCGCGATGCAGAGCACCGTCCAGACGGTGCAGAGCCAGATCGAGCTGTTCAAGCTCCAGCAGCCTGACGCTGAGCTGAAAGCGGAAAACCTGTTCGACTCGCTGACGAAGAAGGTCGTCGACGAGGTCAACAACAAGACCTACGGCCCCTACCTGCAGGCCAAGCCGGTGCATCCGTTCGCGAACAGCACTAGCGTGTCGTCCGACGTCCCGGAGACCGATGGCTGGTTCTTCGTCGATGGCCAGTTCGGCGGCGTGGCCAAGGGTACCCGTTTCCCGAAGGAATAATGCATCAGCATATTCCTGAGGCAATCTAAAAGCTGTAAGTGCCGGGCGGGGTAACTCGCCCGGCACTTCGCTAGTCCATATGACCCATAATGCGAGGGAACCGATGAGCTCGAAGCCTTACCAAAGTCGGGCGTTCACGCTTATCGAGATATTGATTGTTGTGGTCATACTTGCGATCCTGGCCGGAGTGGTAATCGCCAGTGTATCGAGCGCCTCAAAGGACGCCAGGGAGTCCGTGTTGCGTGAGGAACTGCGCTTCATGCGGACACAGATCACCCTCTACAGAGCGTCCCACGCGAATCCCCCGGGGATTGATGCTGCCGGCAACAGGTCTGAGGAGATCTTCCGGGAGCAGATGACCTCTTTCACCGACTATGACGGGAACGTCTCAAGCACCCGCGACAGCATATATCGATTTGGGAGATACCTCACCGAGATGCCCACCAACCCGATGAACCGAGAAAGCGCGGTGAAGGTACTAGATGCTAACGCACCAGTAGTTCCCAACGACAGCGAGGCATTCGGTTGGATTTACAAACCGGAGACATCGGAGTTTTATGCGAATCTGGCGGAGTACGGGCCCGGTGGGCGCAACTGGTAAGCGGCAGGCTTTCCTTTGTTGTCCTCCTGCTTGCGCTGCTGATCGTTGTCGTCTTCGGGCGGGTCGTCTCGCATGAATTCATCAGTTGGGACGATCTCTCGCTGATCAGCGGTAATCCTCGCGTAAACCCACCTTCATTTTCCGCCTTCCGGGGAGCGTGGGCTGAACCACATGAGGGGATGTACATCCCACTCACTTACAACCTGTGGCTGATCCTTGCCGCCATAGGAAAAGCATTTGGGGGAAGGATGCCCGAATCAGGCATACCCCCTTGGCCATTTCACCTGGCCAATCTGCTGGTCCATTGCACCAACGCGATATTGGTAATGCTTATCCTTCGACGGGCGGCCGGCATCTGGCCGGCGCTGGCCGGGGCCGCCATCTTCGCCGTCCATCCCATCCAGGTGGAAGCGGTTGCCTGGGCGACCGGCATGAAAGACCTGCTTTCCAGCGCCTTAGGGCTTGGGGCCATCCTCACCTACCTGCGATCCGCAGAAGCTTTTCGCGATGGCGACGCAGGAAAAGGACATCGAAACTACTCGGCCGCCCTGCTGCTGTGCTTCCTGGGCACGCTCGCCAAGCCGGGCATCATGGGGCTTCCCATCATCGCGGCGGCGCTTGATGTGGCGTTCATCAGCGGCTTAAGGAAAAGCGTTCTCTGGCGATTCATCGGGCTGACAGCCACCGTGCTTCCATCGGCATACTGGACAAGAAACATCCAGCACATTGATGGCTACCATGACAACCTGCACTGGTCATTCAGGCCGCTGATCGCATGCCACGCCATCGGCTTCTACATTTGCAAGATCTTCTATCCCACTGGTTTCGCGGTCGATTACGGGGTTCGCCCGATCAATGTGGCGCTTTCGCATGCTTCGATTCCAGTGGCATCCATCTCCGCCGCCATACTGCTGTTACCGCTGCGCCTGCGCAAGCACAGGGCGATCTGCTTTATCGCGATCATCATCTTCCTGGCCGGCGTTTTCCCGGTGCTCGGGCTGGTGCCGTTTGGATTCCAGTTCTATTCGACGGTTGCCGACAGGTATGTGTATGTGTCGATGATGGCGATCTCGCTTGCGGCGGCACTGTGCGTTGTACGTCTCAAACCGCGGTTTGCCATGGTTGCAGTCGGGCTGCTGGTAGCATGTCTGGCCTTGCAGAGCTTCCGGTATGCAACGATGTGGCGATCGACCGTCACCGTCATGGTGCAGTGCGCACGGGTGAATCCCAATTCAACGGTGGCCTACAACAACATGGCGGCCGCCGTATCAAAGGTGGCCAACCTCTCTATCAAGACGAGGGAGTCATCGGAGACGCCAGTCGCGCCGGCGTGGGCGATACCTACAGCTGTGGCCGATGAGATTCTGAATCTTTCAGAGGCCATGTACTACCACCAGCTCTCCATCTCAACGCGCTACCCTGTGGCGCTGCGCAATTTGATCTTCCTTGCGGGCGCTCGTGGCCGCTATGGTGAAGCCGCCGAACTGGGCGAGCTTGCCCACCGGTGCTACTGGCATGACCAGTGGCTGCCACCTCCCTCTATCGTGGGTGAATATGAGATGGCGTGGCTGTACACTGAGCTGGGCAATGTTGAGCGCGCCTGGTACTGGATGGCGCTCCATCTTTACAGGAACAGATCGCTGGATGAGGGCACGCGAACGCTGCTGAAGCGCTTGAGTGCACTGGGTGATACAGGAGCAGTGGAATGAAGGCGATCATTCTGGCCGGTGGGCTGGGAACGCGACTCTCCGAGGAAACACTTGTGAGCCCAAAGCCGATGGTGGAGATAGGTGGGCGTCCCATCCTCTGGCACATAATGAACATCTACGCAGCCCACGACATCCGCGATTTCGTCATCGCCTGCGGATACAAGAGCGAGATCATCAAGGAATACTTCCGCAGCTTCCTCTATCACGACAACGACCTGACCATCGACCTTGGGCGAGGCACTGTAAGTGTTCACGAGAACCGTGTGCCGGACTGGCGGGTTATGCTGCTGGAGACCGGTCTGCACACCCAGACGGGGGGGGGGAAGAGTAAAGCGATGTCGCCGGGCGATAGGGGATGAGACGGTCCTCATGACCTACGGTGATGGCGTGGGGGACGTTAATATCACAGCGCTGCTGAAGTTCCACCGTTCCCACGGCAAACTGGCGACGGTGACGGCCGTTCGCCCTCCGGCCCGCTTCGGCGCCCTTCAGTTCGATGGTGATCGCGTTTGCGGCTTCAATGAGAAGCCGCAGGCCGGCGAAGGCTGGATCAATGGTGGCTTCTTTGTCTTTGAGCCTGGAGTGTTTGACTACATTCGCGGCGACGACATGCCACTCGAGGCCGAGCCGCTGATGCGGCTCTCGCAGGAAGGCCAGCTTATGGCCTATCGCCACGAGGGCTTCTGGCAGCCGATGGACACACTGCGCGAGAAGCAGTTGCTTGAGCAGTACTGGCAACAGGGGAAGGCTCCCTGGAAAATCTGGAATGATTGAACGACTGCACAAATTCTTTCGCGGCAAGTCGGTGTTCGTCACCGGCCACACCGGCTTTAAAGGCTCGTGGCTATCCATGTGGCTTGCGCACTGCGGAGCGCACGTACATGGCTATAGCCTTCCGCCTGCCACCAATCCAAGCCTTTTTGAGCAAGCCAATGTCCGCCAGTCGCTTGCCTCGCACACAGTTGGCGACGTCAGGGATCTTGAGTCGCTGCATATCGCAATGCGAAGTGCGCAACCGTCTATTGTCTTCCACCTCGCGGCCCAGCCACTCGTGCGCAGGTCCTATCGAGAGCCGGTGGAGACGTTCCAGACCAATGCCATGGGCACCGTTCATGTGCTTGAGGCGGTGCGTATGTGTCCGTCGGTGAAGGTCTGCCTCATCGTCACCACCGACAAATGCTACGAGAACCGGGAGTGGATCTACCCCTATCGCGAGACAGACCCTCTGGGCGGACATGACCCGTACAGCGCAAGCAAGGCCTGCGCGGAGATTATCACCGCGAGCTATCGAAGTTCATTCCTTCAGCAGCCTCTTCGCGATATCTCGGTGAGCAG
>JAKORQ010000170.1 GCA_029777755.1 Planctomycetota bacterium | reverse complement strand
TGATCCTCCCACCGGCTTACATGGGCCACGTTGCCGGCTGAGAGCCCCCGGCTAGGTAGCCTGGGTGGTTTCGGCGTTCTCCGCGCTGTCGGAATCATCCGGCATCGGCTCGATGCTCTGGATATCCAGCGGCTCGGGAACCAGACCCACCTTGCGTTTAAAGTCAGCAACATCCTGAAGCGTGGTGTTCTGGAGACTGCCCAGGTACTCACTGCAGATTCGCTTCCAGGCGTCGTGCAGGGGGCACGCTATCTCATCGTTGCAGTCACGCTGGCCGAGCACACAGCGGTGGAACCGGCTGATGTTCTCCAGCGGATCAACGATCGCCAGCAGGTTTATCTTAGCGAGAGGACGCGCAACGCGAAACCCGCCGCCAAATCCCTTTTGGCTTTCCAGTACGCCGGCTTTTGCCAGCTGCTGCAGGATCTTCGCCAGGTAGTTCGCCGGCACGTCGGTTGCCTTGGCGATCTCCTTCACACCGGCGTAGCGGTCTTCTCCTTTTCTCGCCATGTAGACCATGGCCCTAAGTGCATACTCGCTCGTCTGGGTTAACATTGCGGCTCCGCTTAGTGCATATCAAAGCTCCCACACCAGTGGATGCGAACATGCGATTCTAGGACTGCATCAGCAATCTGGACAATGCCACTTTGAATATGCAGCACAGGTCGCTAAGTTACAGCAACTTATCCGATTACTGTTTGACGCGAGCGATGGCTCCGCTATATTGCCGCTTCTGGCCAGATGATGAAGACCGCCCGGGTCTTGTGGTATCATCTGATCAGGATTAGTGTCCGGATTCGGAGGAGCAACGCAGGCCCCAAGGATTGGCCGCCGCAGTTCGATCCGGCCATACCGAGGATGCGTGATGTCCGACAACACTCCTCAGATTGCAAGCCCCGCCGCTGTAGCTGAGAATCGCCAGACGCACGAGGCGATTCGTCCGCAGCGCAGCTTTCTACAGCATCCTTTTGTCCAGAACGTGCTCCCGTTCGCGACATCCCTGCTGCTGCATGCCGGGATCATCCTGCTTGGTTTCCTTACATATAAGACAATCGAAACCGTGACCACCGTGGTCCGCGACCAGATCATCATCCCCGATGCCACGCTGGTGGAGGGGGCGGAAGTCGGTGGCGTACCTAACCCTGGCCTGGGCGGCGACCCGAATATCATCGCCGACGTGGCGGTTGACGTGCAGGAGCAGACGCAGAGCCTCGCCGAAAGCAGCAGCATCTCGGTGGGGGCGATCGGCGGCGGTGACTCCGTCGTGGATGGCGTGATCGGCATCGGGTCGGGCACGGCCAAGCTTCGTGCGGGTGGCTTTGGCTCGGGAACCGGCGAAGGCAGCGGCTCTCCGTTTGGCGTACCCGGCGGATCGGGCGGCATGGGGCCGCGCTCACCATTCATGGGTGTCAGCGGCAATGCCTACCGTATCGCCTACATCTGCGACGCCAGCGGCTCGATGCTGCAACGGCGCCACGTGGTTATCCAGGCCCTCAACGAATCCATCGATAAGCTCAAGCCCGTCCAGTTCTTCAACGTCTTCTTCTACCACAACGGCGATTTCGAGGTGCTCGACAAGAATCAGCTTGTCCCGGCTACCCCGGCGAACAAGGCCAAGGCTTACGAGTTCGCGAGGGAGATGGAGACACGCGATTCAACCGATCCCACCCGCGCTATCCGCTCGGCCATGAGCATGAAGCCGCACTTGGTTTACTTCCTCACTGACGGCTTTGACGAGCGGGTGGACGACTTTGCGAAGAAGCTGAGGGCGGAGTTCAGGAGCCTGAATCCGTCCAAGGAAGTGCTGGTCAACGTTATCTATATTGCTGACAGCTCCCGCCTCAAAGAGCTGGGGGGCGTGAACACGGCGAAGCGCGAAGAGATTATCGCAGAGCTGCGCGCTATCGCGGAAGAGAACGGCGGCCGATTCAGAATGGTCGAAACCGATTAAGACGAGGTGCTCGTAATGCGACGGTACGGTTCTTCAAAAGCTCGAATTGCTCTGTTTATGGTGTTGATCGGAGCGATTTTGTTCTCGGTGAGCACCAGCATGGCGCAGGAAGCTGCTGCCGAGGCCGCGGCGCCGGAGCGGCCGGGAATGTTCAGCACGCTGATGCGGCTGATTCTCGGCCACATGGATATCGTGTTCTTCACCATCATGATCTGCTCGGTCATTGGTGTGACCCTGATCATCAAGAGCCTGATCCATGTCCGGGCCAGCGTGATGCTGCCGGATTCGAGCATCAACGCCATCCGCGAGATGGTCGCCAATCGCCAGTTCAAGGAACTGCTGGAGTTCACCGAGAAGGACCAGAGCTTCGTCAGCAAGGCGCTAAACCCCGCGCTGAAGCGTGCCCCGAGCTTCTCGGCGATGAAGGAAGCACTGGAGACTGCCATCGGTGAGCAGACTGCCGAGCAGTTCCGCAAGATCGAGTACCTGAACATCCTGGGCAACCTTGGTCCTCTGCTTGGTCTGCTCGGTACGGTGCTGGGCATGATCGACGCCTTCGCCGCCCTGCAGGCAGCGAAGGGTGCTGCCAACCCGGCCGACCTGGCCGGCGGTATCTCGGCCGCCCTTACCCACACATTCCTTGGTCTGATGCTGGCGGTACCGTGCCTGGCGGCCTTCGGCGTGCTTCGCACGATGGTTGACCGCCTGACGATCCGCGGCTCGCTGATCGCCGAGGAGATACTGCTATCGATCAAGCCGGCGGAGAGGCCGGCAACAGCGCCCGCAGTGAAGAAGGCGGCTGCTGTCAGCGAGGCCTGATCGCCCTTAGTCGCCCGGGAGCGCTGCCATGAAGAAGCATGGAATGCCAGAAATGAAGGAAGGAGGCGTGAATGTCACGCCGCTGATCGACATTGTCATGTGTCTGATCATTTTCTTCATGCTGGTGGCGAGGATCGGCGTCTCGACCGGTGCTGATAACACCATCAACATTCCCGAGACGGTGCTGGGCGCCAAGATCGAGGACTTGGGCAACACCCTTACGCTCAATGTGCGGCCGGGCGTCGGCGATGATCCTTTCATTACCGCCCTTGTGGGTGGTGAGCAGAAGGAACTGAAGCTGGTCGAGACCACCCCGACCGGCGTGCGCAGCCCGCTGGTCGATCTGCTGAGCGAACTGCGAAAGAACAACGACGAGTTCAAGGTGATCATCCGAGGCGACAAGGATATGCCCTACAAGTACCTTGAGCCGGTGCTCTCTGCCTGCAGCCAGGCCAACGTCGCCAACGTGAACTTCAATACCAAGGTAGTCACGGTCACGAACTAAGATGCGAATCAAAGGCGCCAAACAGGTTCACTACGAGTCAGGTCCGAACATGACCCCGCTGGTCGACGTGGTCATGGTTATCCTGATCTTCCTCATGCTTGTGGGGCAGTTTGGTGGCCTGGAGCATTACCTGATGAGCAACCTGCCATACTCGGAGCAGGGACTGGGCG
>JAKORQ010000169.1 GCA_029777755.1 Planctomycetota bacterium | reverse complement strand
CGATTGCGGTAAGGCGAGTCGATGCCGGGGCTGGTGAGCGTACCGCGGTACCTGGTCACCTCATCTGGGGTGAGGTCGCATACATATGCCTTGCCGATACGGATCAGCGCCTTGGCCCACTCATAGAGCTGCTCGAAGTAGTCAGAGGCATGGTAAAAGTGCTCGCCCCAGTCGAATCCAAGCCAGCGGACGTCCTCCTTGATGGACTGGATGTACTCCATCTCCTCCTTCTCGGGGTTGGTGTCGTCCATGCGCAAGTGGCAGCGGCCGCCGAACTCCTGGGCTATGCTGAAGTTAAGGCAGATCGCCTTGGCGTGGCCTATATGGAGGTAGCCGTTGGGCTCTGGCGGAAAGCGGGTGATGACCGCACCCCCGTTCTTGCCCTGCTGTACATCTTCCGAAATGATCTCGCGCAGGAAGTCAGTAACCGGCGGAGTAGAGGGCGTTTTAGTATCCATATCCTGAAATTGTAACAAACGTCGGCATTTTTAACACTTGCCGACCGCCCTGCAGAGCCTGCATGCGTTGACGCGCGCTCACCTGATGCAGTCAGTGAAAAAAGAGCGGGGAGCGTTGATCACGCTCCCCGCGGCCCATTCGGATCCGATGAGGGTTTCCGACAGTCTGTTACCCCTACTTCGCCGCCCGGCAGAGTTCCTCCAGCCGCTCCAGCAGCTCTTGTGCCTGCTCCTTGCGGCAGCCCAGGTTGCTGCTCCACTGTATTGCCTGGTTCTCCTGTACCGCCTTCTCGATGCGCCGGCAGGCGCTGATCACCGTTGAATGGTTCTTCTTGTTAAGTAGCTGGCCGATCTCCGGATAGCTCAACCTCGCCATCTTGCGCACCAGGTACATGGCAATCGAGCGAGGCATGCTGATGGCCTGGTCGCGGCGGCTGGAGAGCAGGTCCTTGTGCGACACGCCAAAGTAGTCGCAGACGGTGGTGACGATGTTCTCGGGGCGGATCGGCTGGATGTGCTGCCGTTCCAGGTCGCCCAGTGCCTGCTGCGCCATTTCCTCGTCCACCGGCCGGCCACTTAGCTTGGAGTGCGCCGCGATGCGGGTAACTGCGCCTTCCAGTTCGCGCACATTCTGCGTCACCCGTCGGGCGACCCAGGCGACCACGGTCTCGCCGATGGTCACATGGTGCTTCTCGGCCAGTCGCCGGAGGATCTCGCACCGCATGGTGAAGTTCGGGGGATCAACGCGAACCACCATGCCACTGACGAAGCGATTGATCAGCGATTCGCCAAACTCCTCGATCATCTTGGGATGGCTGTCGGATGCCATCACCACCTGCCGCCCCATCGCCTCGATGGCGTTAAAGGTATGCAGGAACTCCTCCTGGGTGGCTTTCTTGCCGGAGAGGAAATGCACATCATCGATCACCAGCAGATCCAGCTCCCGCATACGACGGCGGAAGCTGTCCAGCTTGTTGGT
>JAKORQ010000168.1 GCA_029777755.1 Planctomycetota bacterium | reverse complement strand
TGTAGTAGCATTCGTCCGGCTCGAGGCCCTTCTGCAAATCCTCACGCCGCCAGGTTGTCGAACCGAGAGTCGCGAACGGAATGTCACGTTCGAGCGTGATCAGCTCGATCAGCATCCCGATCCACCTCTTCCGCATTTCATGTTCCGGCCTGGGCGACATGATCTCGAGCCTTCCCCTGTCGTACGTGATGCGCAGATGCGAGTCGCCCACCTCCTCTAGCAGGAGTTCGTACAACCGCCAACTGACATCGTGCAGCACGATGTGATCCGGGCTGGTGCGAGGATGCGGCAGCGTCGCGGTCATACGATGGATTGTATGTTGTTGCACCCAGCCCAGCCAATGCTATCTTGACCCGCCCCCCAGCCGTCGTATCATCGCCAGTTTACCGGGCTTGAAGGAGCACTATGGGTATAGCCGCAGCTAGCGAATCGAGAGTGGCACGTGCGTTCGCACCGCTGCGCGCGCGGGGGCAAGCCGGGCTGGTGCCCTTCCTGCCGGCTGGATACCCGGATTTGGCGACCACGCAGTCCTGCCTCCTGGCAGCCCAGCGGGCTGGGGCGACGGTCATCGAAGTGGGCATCCCCTTCTCCGATCCGATCGCCGATGGCCCGGTCATCCAGCAGGCGTTCGCCCATGCCCTGCAGCAGCGGATCCGCCTGGCTGACATCTTCGCGGCCATCGGTGAAATCCGCAGCCAGCTCACCGTGCCGGTGATGGCGATGGTGACCTACAGCATCGTCTACCGCATCGGGCTGGAGCGTTTTGCCGAGCAGGCGCGCGAGGCCGGCCTCTCCGGCGTGATCCTGCCCGACGTGCCGCCGCCCGAGGCCCAGGACATCTGCCACCGGTTCTGGGAGTCGGGGTTGGATACGACGCTGCTGATCGCTCCCACGACCAGCCCACAGCGCAGGGGGGAGATTGCTGACTTGTGCAGCGGATTCATTTACTATCTTTCCGTCAGCGGGATTACCGGCGAGCGCACCGCTCTGCCGGCTGATCTTGCATCTAACCTTAAGCAGATTCGACAGTTAACGGACAAGCCGCTGGCGGTCGGATTTGGGATCTCCACCGCGGCGCACGTGCGCCAGGTGCGTGGACACGCCGATGCCGCCCTCGTCGGCCGTGCGCTCGTCCGCCG
>JAKORQ010000167.1 GCA_029777755.1 Planctomycetota bacterium | reverse complement strand
GGCCAAGAGCGACATGGACCTGATCGTGGTCGACATGCCTGATCCACAGGGCGCCCCCGGCCCGAGGATCGCTGACCTGCGACTGCCGCCCGGTTCGGTGATCACGCTGATCACCCGCGGCAACGACGTGGTAGTGCCCACCGGTAGCACGCGCCTGCAGGGCTGGGACCAGATCACCGTCCTGGCGCACGCCGAGGACGAGCCAGCCGTCCGCGCGGCTATCCTGGGAGGCTACGACCACACCGAGCCTACTGATGACATCCAGCCACGAATGCGCCAGGCAGGTTAAGTGACTGCATAGTTGTGTCTCTGATGTCGGATCGCTTCATCTTCCCCGCGCAACAGGCGATGACGACCTTGATCCGTCACCTCAATGCTGAAGGTCTGATCGCGTGAAGGTTGATATGCTCGAGTGAAGTATCGAGGCTGATAACTGATCCTGTCTCTGCGGCGAATGCTCCTTGCACTGCTTAAGGATGGTTAACGACATACGATTGGTAATTGTTCCATCCACCTGCCGTATCGAGTGACGGCGGCCATCCTGCCGCAGAAAGGAGTGTAGCGTGTTGCCAACGTGGGAACTGGTGTTACGTATTCTTGTCGGGGCCGTCCTGGGAGGAGCCATTGGCCTGGAGCGTGACATCCATGGCCGCCCGGTGGGATTCAGGACGTACATGATCGTGTCGATGACGGCCGCCACGTTCATGGTGATCTCAGCCCATTTCGTCTTCTTCCAGCGGTATACCGAAGGCGCTCCTGTAGAGGTGGATGTGTCGCGCATCGCCGCATCGGTGGTCAGCGGCATCGGTTTCCTGGCCGGTGGAGCAATCCTCAAGACCGGCATAACGATCCAGGGGCTGACCACTGCGGCCGCACTGTGGCTGGTGACAGCCATCGGCATGTGCGCCGGGAGTGGCATGTTCGCCCTTGCTGTCTCGGTGACGGCCATGGGGCTGTTGGCACTTGGCCTTTTGCGCTTGTTTGAGGGAAAGCACGCCGCCGGCTACCGCCGCATCATCAGCCTTGAGTTAAGCGGCAGCCTGGACAACCTACAGCGGGTACTCGACCGGTTCTCTGACACCGGTGTCGTCTTTACCGAGTTTGACTACAGCAAAGCGGTGTCGCAGGACACGATAGAAGTGACGTTTGAAGCACGGGTTCCGCGTGAAGTTGGCATACGGGACATGATCCAGAGGATCGAGCAGGATCCGAATGTGCGGCACATCAAGGTCGGGTTTCCAAAATAGAATCGTTGCAGTACATGAACTCAGCGTTGAACTCCACCACCCGCAAAAGGAGCATCGCACGTGCAGAGCAAAGACAGTGAGCCCGCGCAGCAGCCCGGGACGCTTTGCCGTGAGCTGGGCACATCCGGCGCGATGATGATGGGACTTGGCTCCATCATTGGCACGGGTGTGTTCGTGAGCATCGGGGTGGCGGCCGGGGCGGCCGGGCCGTCGGTGATCGTGGCGATCGTCCTTGCTGCGCTACTCGCGATGTGCAACGCCTTCAGCAGTGCGCAACTGGCGGCCAATCATCCCGTCAGCGGCGGAACCTACGAGTACGGCTACACCTACCTGCACCCGACGCTTGGCTTCACCGCGGGCTGGATGTTTCTCTGCGCCAAGAGCGCCTCGGCCGCAACGGCCGCGCTGGGCTTCGCCGGCTACCTGCTGCACAGCTTTGGTGGCATTGACCAGCGCTGGCTGGTTCCAGTGGCACTGGCGACTTCCATCCTGCTGACACTTATCGTGCTTAGCGGCATCCGCCGATCCAACATGGCCAACACCATCATCGTGTCAGTCACCCTTGTGGCACTGGTCGCGTTCGTGCTCGCTGGCCTGCCGATGCTGATGCGCGACGGCGCAAGCCAGTTCACCCCGTTCTTTAAGTCTGATGACCAGACTCCCAGTGGCGTGCAGGGACTGTTGTATGCCACCGCGCTCATGTTCGTGGCCTACACCGGATACGGGCGTATCGCCACGTTGGGCGAGGAGGTGCGCGAACCACGGCGAACGATCCCCAGGGCAATCGTGCTGACGCTGGCGGTGTCGGCCGCGCTGTATATCGCGGTGGGGGTGGTGGCGATCGCTACGGTGGGGGCTGTTCCCTTGAGCGAGGCAGCAGAAGGATCGGCCGCGCCGCTGGAGATCGTGGCGCGAAAGTTTAACCTGCCCGGCGTTCATCATCTGGTGGCTATCGGTGCGATGGCCGCGATGCTTGGAGTGCTGTTGAACCTGATCCTCGGCCTGTCGCGCGTCGTCCTGGCGATGAGCCGTCGCGGCGACATGCCCGCCGCCACCGCGCGTCTCAACACCAGCGGAACCACTCCTTACATCGCGGTGATAGTCGTCGGAATCATCATCACAAGCCTGTCGGCCATCGGCAGCGTTACGACCACCTGGTCTTTCAGTGCATTCACCGTGTTGATCTACTACGCCATCACCAACTTGGCCGCACTACGGCTAAGGAAGGAAGACCGCCTCTACTCGCCAATCTTCGCATGGTCCGGCCTGGCGGGCTGCCTCATCCTTGCCTTCTGGGTGGACTGGCAAATCTGGCTCACCGGCCTGACCCTGATTACCCTGGGCCTGGCCTGGCACACACTCCGACGACGGCTCCGCAGCAGTTCAGAAGCGTGAGTTCGGGCGGCGAGCATGCGTGAGGAGTGGTCGGACATGCTATAAACCCATCGCAGCCGGGTTGTCGGATGTGTCTTTGCGGCCGAAGCCCGAATACGTCGCGGTGCTGGCGAGCTTCAAGGATCCGCTTTATCAGAGGATCGCCGACGCACTCCCCGTCGGCACGACCGTGGGAGATTACATCACCAGCGTCGATGTGACGGCAAGCAGGCGGTAACCATCGAGATCGTGACAGTGAAGTAAGCCGATGTCCATCGCGCGGGGGCAGAGAGCTGGAAATGGAGTCGGCAGCTGATAGACGAGGTTGCCGCTCGATGGCGAATGCCGGTCGATCGAGTGTGGCCCCGGACCGGCCCTCATCGTCGAAACGCTGCCCGCACCATGTCAGCGTCGGTGCCCCCATCGCCTTCACAAACGCCTGACAGGTGTTGAACTGGGCTTTGCAGGAGCTGAAGTCCATCGGCTTCTCGACGGACTGGCGAGCGCGGGCTTAGGTCTGTGTCGAGCGGC
>JAKORQ010000166.1 GCA_029777755.1 Planctomycetota bacterium | reverse complement strand
TACCCACACTCTGGTCCTCCGGGCAGCGCAACAGAGGGAAATCCCTGACCTTGATCACCCAGTCGATCTGATACTGGGCCAACGTCGCTCCCGGGGCAAAATAGGGATATAGCAGGTCCTCCCAGCTGTGCACCCATCCGTTACTGGGCAGGTTGATGTAGGCGGCGGGGATCGCGCCATTGTAGTCATTGGAGTACATCGCGATCGCCATCCCCAACTGCCTCAGTTGCGAGGAACATGCCACCGCATTGGCCGCCCTCCTTGCCCGGGAAAGAGAAGGAAGCAGAATTGAGATCAGCAGCGAAATGATCCCTATGACCACCAGCAGTTCCACCAGTGTGAATGCCGATCGCCGACCGCCAAGCGCCCGCCCAAAGATATGATTACTGCTTGCGAACATGGAAAGCTCCTCTCATGCGATGCTTCGTCGCACCTCCGGCGACGCCAGCCATCGTCCAGCGGGATGGGCATTGGCGCCGCATATTCAACAGGGCATCACAGGTCGACGTGACTGCAGCTTGATCTGTGATGCGAATGAATTCACAGGGAAACCATATGTCAACGTTGCCAACTCTAATATCAACGTTGCCTTGTGGCAACAGAAAAATCCTTCTCCTCCACCAGCTTCAAAAAGGATCGGCCGTTGCCCACCCCTGACCTCCGGACTTTGGACTACGGGGAAACCAGTTCAAGCCCTGAGCTCGCGCCGTCGGGACATGTCACCCTGGTGACCTGGCTTTGCGCCGCCGGGTCGCGCACCCAGTTACCGCCGGGCTTTTTCACTTCGCCGGCCGTCTTGGCGAGCCTGGTCATGAAGATCAGATCGGGAGGAGAGCTGTTCTCAGCTTCCGCCTTCCTGCGAGCCTCCTCGATCGCCTTCTTGCCCTCCGGGGTGTATCGCTGAAGGTAAGCGGCAAAGGGACGACCGCTTCCGCAGCGGAACACATACACCCTCACCGCTTCCTTTCCGTCCTTCTCGAAGGGCGGAATCTTGTTTATGTCATCCGCAAACCAGCTCTGGCCATCGTCAACGGTAAAGAAAGCCATCGTGGCCGCCTGCTCCGGAGCCCTTCCCCCAAAGACCGTCATTACAGCCACCAGCAGCGCCGCCGCACTTACTGCCACCACGACAACTGTCGTTAGAATCGGACGACTGTTCAGCGCTTGCCTGAAGGACATTCTTTCTGCTCCTGGTTAGCAGCCCATCAACTCCGGTTATGCAGAAATGCTCAAGGCGCAGTATAGTTCTGCAAAAGGCCATGTCAACGTTGCCTTTCGTCATTTTCCAGCAAACATCCTTGTTCGTAGATCTGTTCGCAAACCACTGGAGAACCCTGGCCAGGCAGGGTCATCGACGGCAGCACTCCGCGCAATCCGAAGAGGAAAACGGAATGCAAGGAGAGATAAGTGTGTGATATTGGCTCTCAATGTCGAAATGCCAGGGGATCTGCCAGCATCTTCCCAGAGCCCGCCACAAGGCCGGCGTCCCACAACACGACCACCCAAGGCTCCTTTGTGCCTCGGGCACCTGGCGCTTCGTGCACCGCTATTGCGACCCTACTTCTTCCGCGGCGGCACGATGGTATCCCCCTGCACAAACTCACCCACATAGCGCACACTCGGAATCTTGCTGACGCCGTCGTTGAGCAGCTTGAGCATCATCCTGGCCGCCTGCTCACCCACCTGGCAGCGGTCGTATAGCATGCCACCCACGGCGATGCCGCGGGGCAGGATTCGCGCTTCCCGGTCGGCCGCCGCTATGCTGAGGTCCCGAGGGATCTTCCAGCCCAGCTTCAGCGCCGCCGCCTGCAGCACAGCGATGTCAGAGCCGCCCTGTATGACCGCCGTCAGGTTGTTCTCCTTGAGCTGGCGTGCCACATCGTCCGGGTCGTAGCCTACGATCGGCACCTGCTTCAGGCCCCGCTCCTTCATCTCCTTCTTGTACGCCTCAAACCGCTGGGCATAGCTGAAGTGCTGTGGCCGGCCGGCCTGGTAATTCTGCCAACCCTTCTGGCCAACCATGTAGCCGATCCGCTCGTGTCCAAGCTCGATAAGCCTGCGGGCAAGCTGTGTGCCCACTTCCACCTCGTCTCGGTAGATGCACCCGTGCGAGGCAAATACTCCCGAGTCCCACCAGATCACAGGCACGCCCATGTTCTGCGCAAAACGCGCCTCGCGATCCGACAGGCCATAGTGCACGATCAACCCGTCAAAGTACTTCTCGCGCACTGTCCAGGGCTGCTCCGGGTCGTCAGGGTCCACCAGGTCACTGCACTCCACCAGCGACATGTGATACCCGGCCGTCGCAAGGTGACGATTCAATCCAACCGTGAACGGATAGACCTGGTAGTTCTGCAGATAGCCCTCTGCGTCCATGCCCACGGACAGGAAGCCAACCATCCGCGTCTTCTGCAGTCGCATCGCCTGCGCGGCACGGTTCGGCCTGTATCCGAACTTGCGGGAAACCTCGATCACCCGGCGCCGCGTTTCCGGACTGTACAGATGCGCTCGCCCCTGGTTGAGGATGCGTGAGGCAGTCCCAACCGAAACCCCGGCGGCCTTTGCAATGTCCTTCAGCGCTACCATGGATACCCTTTTCTCGCTTGCTATCAACGTTGCTACACTACTGGCCCGTGTTGTGCAAGGCAAGCTTCGCCAAGCTCAAACATTCGCCTCGGCCAAGCAACGTCTGCCGCCGGACATCGCGGGTATCGTCAGTCACATATATTGGATCACTGTCTACGGTCAGTTGGCCCTGCCGCAGATGGAGCCGTTTGCACCATCTCAGGCGAGTTTCCTGGCTATCTCCACGCTCCGTCGCGCGCACTCGCTTATGGCGATCGGGTGGTAATCCGCTATCAGTGACATCAGCGTGTCATTGAGAGGCTTGGTCCAATTCCCCGGTGCCCGGCGTGCCCCGGTCATGGCCCCCACGATCGACCCTACCGTGGCGCCGTTGCAGTCGGTATCCCAGCCACCCATAACAGCGAAGGTGATGCCGCGGTGGAAATCGCCGCCGCTGAGCAGAACGGCCGCCACGCACAGCCCGGCGTTGTTGTTGGTATGGACCGGCGAGTAATGGCCAAGCAGCGCGTAGATATCCTCGATCACCCGCTCAAACTTCTCAAAGTCATTGCCATGGCGGGCGCAGATGTCGATCACCTGGCGCATCTCGCTGTACAGGCGACTGGTAACGGGAATCTCTGCCAGGCCGGCTTCCACGACCTGCATGGGATCATTGGTTGCAAACGCGGCCGCGATCATCGCGGCGCAGAACATGGCACCGTAGATGCCATTCTTGGTGTGACTGATGCGGGCATCGCGCCAGGCATACTCCGCCGCTCGCTCGGGATTGCCCGGCGTTGCGTATCCATAGCTGTCCACGCGGATCTGGGCACCAATCCACTCGCGATATGGATGGAAATGGTGCGTGATCCAGTGCCAGTTGGTCTTTTCGTCAAACTCAGCCGCCCGGTCTCCCGGTGGATTGCGGAACCAGTCATACCGCGCCACGATGTTGCGATATGCCTGCGTCTCGGCCGTACAGACGTGCCAGTACGGCAACCTGTCCATCCACGCGTGTGCCACGTGGGTTGAACGGAAGTCGTGCCCGTAGGTCCTCAGTATGTGCTGGCCAAGAACGGCGTAGCGAATGTCATCGTCAGTCTCCATGAAGGCAATGTTCTCGCGATGTGACGCCGAGCACGGCAGCGGCTTGTCGGTCTTGGGCGACCGGCCGGGAAAATAGTCGTGGATCGGCCATTCATCCGGCGAGATCCCTGTCAGGTAATCCTTCTGCTGCTGCCATGACTGCCGCCCGTCGCGAGGCCCCATCCATGCCTCCACCGGCTTGCCCAGCGCACAGCCAACACACCTGCCCAACCACGCCCCATATGTGCGGTCATACAGCTCATCATCATTGAGATTCAGGGCAAAGACCCGGGACCTGCCATTGCGCAGCGCCTTGATGGCCGCCAGCCCGCTCGGCTCGACGAACGGGAAGTCGGGTCGCATGGGCAGCGTGTAGAAAGGAGCCCATATCTCATCCTCAGATGCCCGAGCCGCCAGCCGCCGCCGCGCCTCCTCCACCGCCTCCTCCACCGCCGCCGGAACATACCCTTCCTCGAGCAGTTGAATCTGCTGCTTCGTGATCAGGCCCTCGACCGAATCCCATCCTGCCATAGCCACCTCAAAGTAGTTGAAACCAGCGGCATTATATGTGGGAATCGACTTATGGCAACGTTGACAGTCGCTGCGACCATGGTTTACCCGTGAACATATGGCGGCTCGTTGATCCTGTGCGGTGGATCTGCCTCGCGTTCGAGCGTACTCCTGCTCAGCGCCTCGCCGGTCGATCTTTACCTTCGCGAGACGCTGCTTGCCTGCCTTTGCCACATCCGGTAAGCAACGTGCCAGATGATGACAGCGCCGCTGCCGATTGACAGTTTTCTCCCGCAGATCCAGGCGGAACTGCGCCAGCACAAGCGACTGGTGCTGGTCGCTCAGCCGGGCGCCGGCAAGACTACCCGTGTGCCGCCTTTTCTGCTCAAGAATGCCCTGCTGAGTGGGGCAAATGACCGCATCATCATGCTCCAGCCGCGCCGGGTTGCGGCACGGTCGGCCGCAGCCCGCATCGCCTTCGAGAATCGATGGCAGTTGGGACGCGAAGTCGGTTATCAGGTGCGCGGAGAACGTCGAATCGCCGCCGATACCAGACTACAGATCATGACCGAGGGCATCCTCACGCGCAAGCTGATCGAGGATCCCTTCCTCGAAGGCATTGGCTGCGTGATCCTCGATGAGTTTCACGAGCGCCACATCGACTCCGACCTTTGCATCGCCATGCTGCGCGAGGTTTGCAGCACGGTACGCGATGACCTGTACATCGTCGTCATGTCGGCCACGCTCGAGGCAGAAACAGTGGCCGGCTTTCTTGGCGACTGCCCGATCATTGAGGTACCCGGGAAGCTCTACCCGGTCGATATCAGCTTTGCGCCGATCCCGCCCTCAGTTCGCCCGATCTCTCTGCCGCAGCATATAGCAACGCTGGTCCGCCGCGTGCTTGATGGGGATGAAGACCCGGGTGACATCCTGGTCTTTCTCCCCGGGATCGAGGAGATCCGCCGAACCATGCGCGAGCTGGAGCCACTGGCATCCTCGCGCGACCTGGCGATCCTGCCGCTGCACGGCTCGCTGCCGTTCGACGCCCAGGCGCGGGTTCTGGAGCAGATGCCGCAGCGCAAGGTCATCCTCTCCACCAACATCGCCGAGACCTCGCTGACCATCGACGGGGTGCGCACCGTGATCGACTCGGGCCTGGCGCGCGTGCCCAGCTACGATCCCCGGAGAGGCATGGATCGCTTGGAACTGAAGCGCGTCAGCCGGGCGTCGGCCACCCAGCGCGCCGGCCGGGCCGGAAGAACCGCCCCCGGGCAGTGCATCCGCCTCTGGTCGGCCGCCGAGGATAAGAACCTTAAACCCTTCGAGCTGCCCGAGGTTCACCGCATAGACCTGTGCTCGGCCATTCTCCATCTGCACGAATGGGGAAAATCAGATCCGCGCCAGTTTGCCTGGCTGGAGCCACCGCCAGAGCACATGATTGCGTCGGCCGAGCGCACGCTGGAGATGCTGGGCGCCATCAAGGATGGCGGCATCACTCCACTTGGCCGGGAGATGCTCGCCATACCGGCCCATCCGCGCCTGGCACGCCTGATCATCGAGACGCGCCGCCGACCTGCCCTGCTGCACGCGGGCGCCAGCATGGCCGCCCTCTTCAGCGAAAAGGACATCATGCTGCCGCCAGATCCGGCAGGCCCACGCGCCCCGAGCGTGGTCGGCAGATCCGATGTGCTGCTGCGCCTGGAACTGCTGGAGCACGCCGAAAAGGTTAACTTCGCCGGCCACCTGCGCGACCAGGGGATCGATCCCAACGCGGCGCGACAGGTTATCCGCACGCGCGACGAGCTTCTGCGATCAGCTAACGCCGACCGCGCTGCGTGGCAGCAGGTCGATGATGACGATCTGCTGCGTCTGATCCTGCTGGCGTATCCTGATCGCGTCTGTCGCCGGCGGGAGAATCCCGAGACAGCCACCATGGTCGGCGGATTCGGCGTAAAGATCGCCCCGACCTCGGTAGTGACGCACGCGCCGCTGTTCATCGCGGTTGACGCACGCGACGACACCCGCAGCAACACCCGCCAGGCGCTCGCGTACATCTGCTCCGAGGTTCGCGAGGAGTGGCTGCGGGAGATGTTCCCGCACATGGTCTTGACCACCCGCGAAGTTGAGCTGGATGAGGCCAGCGGAAAGGTGCAGGCCCGCATCATCACGCGCTTCGCCGACCTGCCCATCCACGAGCAGGTCGATCATCAGGCTGACAGCGCCGACATAGCTGATGCGCTGGCGGCCGCCGCCCGGCGAAACGCGCGGGCAATCTTCTCATCTGACCGCAAAGCCGCGCAGCTTCTTGAGCGACTGGCGTTCGTGAGACATCACCTCCCGGAGAAGGGATTTCCCGAGATGGATGATGACACGCTTGGCGAGATCCTTGCCCGCAGTTGCGCCGGCAAGCGATCGCTCCAGCAGGTAAAGGAGCTGGACCTGGCCGGCCTGCTTCTGGGAGAACTGGACTGGAAGCTGGCGCGTGAGTTGGATGAACTGGCGCCCGAGTATATCCAGGTGCCCTCCGGCAGCCGCATCCGCCTGGAGTACAGCGGCGAAAAGCAGCCGACGCTTTCTGTCCGCCTGCAGGAAATCTTCTCCTGGCAGCAGACACCCAGGATCGCCGGCGGAAGGGTGCCGCTGGTGCTGGAACTGCTCGGGCCAAACTTCCGCCCGGTGCAGGTCACTTCCGACCTGGCCAGCTTCTGGCGCACCACCTACTTCCAGGTGCGCAAGGACCTGCGGGTGAGATATCCAAAGCACTCCTGGCCGGAAGACCCACTCACGGCAAGCCCGGAAGCAAAAGGACGAAGAGCGAGAAACTAGCGTGAATTGGATCTGGTTTGGAAACACTGACGAACACAGATCAACACAGATGGATTTTACATTTTGATTTGTGATTGATTGCGGCCGGCGGCGAGGCTTGCAACTCCGCAAGTCGATAAACAATCAACAGATCATCATCTGTGCAAATCTGTGCCCCACCTGTGGCTAACAAATTTCTCTCAATCCCCCGCCTCGAGGATTGCCATGAACGCCTTCTGCGGGATGTCGACTGAGCCGACGCGCTTCATGCGCTTCTTGCCTTCCTTCTGCTTCTCCAGCAGCTTCCGCTTGCGCGAGACGTCGCCGCCGTAGCACTTGGCCAGCACGTTCTTGCCCACGCTCTTGATGGTTTCGCGGGCGATGATCTTGCCGCCGACGGCCGCCTGCAGAGGAATCTCGAACAGGTGGCGGTCGATCTCCTGCTTGAGCCGCAGCAGCAGCTTCCTTCCCCGCTGCTCGGCCGAACTGCGATGCACGATCACCGACAGCGCATCGATCTTCTCGCCATTAACGAGGATGTCCATCTTCACCAGGTCACCCCGGCGAAACCCGATCACCTCGTAGTCCATCGTGCCGTAGCCGCGGGTGCTGCTCTTGAGCTTGTCATAGAAGTCGTAGATCACCTCGGCCAGCGGGATCTCATACTCAAGGATCACGCGGGTAGCGCCGATGTACTCGGTCTTGATGTAGATGCCTCTGCGGTCCTCACACAACTTCATCATCGCGCCCACCGAGTCGGAGGGCACGATCAGATTCATCCTGATGAACGGCTCGCGGATCTCCTCGACGTAGGTGAGGTTCGGCAGCTCGCTTGGCGCATCGATCCGCTTGATCGTGCCGTCGGTCATCAGCACTTCGTAAGTGACGGTCGGCGCCGTCTGCACCACCTCGATATCAAACTCGCGCTCCAGGCGCTCCTGGATGATCTCCATGTGCAGCAGGCCAAGGAAGCCGCAGCGGAAGCCGAATCCCAGCGCATCGGATGACTCTGGCGCGAAGGAGAATGATGAGTCATTGAGCTGAAGCTTCTCCATCGCGTCGCGCAGCTCGTCGTACTGCGTCTTGCCGGTCGGGTAAAAGTCGCAGAAGACCATCTGCTGCACCGGTTTGTATCCAGGCAGCGGCTCACTGGCCGGATTCTCCTGCAAGGTGATGGTGTCACCGATGCGGACATCATGCAGCTCGCGGATGGTGGCGATGACGTATCCCACCTCGCCGCAGCCGATCTTCTCCACCTGCTTTGGCCGGGGCATCAGCTTGCCCAGCTCGGTGATCTGGTAGGTCTTTTCCGTGCCCATGAAGCGGATCTTCTGGCCCTTGCACAGTTCGCCATCGACGACGCGCACGTAGGCGATCACGCCGCGGTAGTCATCGTAGATGCTGTCGAAGATCAGCGCCCTTGTCGGGCCGGAGGGATTGCCGCGCGGGCCGGGAAGCTGCTCGCACAGGCGGGCCAGCAGTTCGTCGATCCCCTGTCCGCTCTTGGCCGACACGAGGATGGCGTCCTCGGCCGGGAATCCCAGCACCTGCTCGATCTCCTCCGCCACCCGGATGGGGTCGGCCGACGGCAGGTCGATCTTGTTGATGACCGGGATGATCTCCAGCCCCGCCTCGATCGCCGCGTAGGCGTTCGCCACGGTCTGCGCCTGCACGCCCTGCGTCGCGTCGACCACGAGGATCGCCCCTTCGCACGCCTGCAGGGCCTTCTGCACCTCGTAATGGAAGTCGACGTGCCCGGGCGTGTCGATGAAGTTGAGCATGAACTGCTCCTTCTGCCCGGCCGAGGTGGTGTGTTCGTGATGAACCGTCACCGCCGACGCCTTTATGGTGATACCACGTTCGCGTTCCAGGTCCATGTCATAGAGCATCTGGTTCTGAAACTCGCGCTCGGTGATGGCGCCAGCGCGCATGAGCAGGCGGTCAGAGAGCGTGCTCTTGCCGTGGTCAATATGGGCGACGATCGAGAAATTCCGAATCTGCATGCTTCTGGTTCAACTCGAATACACGGGAAAATCCGAAACTGAGGATTCTAGCAATTAGGCTGGGAAGCGAAAGAAGCAGCATCCACTGGCCACGCGGCAGCACCAAATCCCCAGCCAGCCACCTCAACCAGCAATCGGCAAGCCCCCTCACACTTCCCTCGTCTTCTCCCGGTATGTTCCCGGCGATTGCCCTGTGCGCTTCTTGAAGGCATGGCTGAAATGGCAGATGTCCGAGAAGCCGCACTGGGCGGCGATCGCCCGCAGCGGCAGGTTGGTCTGGCTGAGCAGTTGCCGGGCACGCTCCAGTTGGATTCGGCGAATCTCCTCGCCCGGGCTTCTTCCCAGCGCTGCCCGGAAACGCTGCTCCAGTGACCTGCGTGACAGCCCCACCGCTTCGCCAAGTTCCTCTGCGAGGATCCGGCGGTGCGCGTTCATGCGTATATAGCGGATGGCGGCCGCCACCTCCGCATCCTCGATCGCCACCAGGTCCGATGACTGCCGCAACGCCACCCCCACCGGCGGCAGCAGCACCTTCTCCGACTCCAGGGGTTCACCTGCCATCTTCGCGTGCAGGATCCGCGCCGCCTCATAACCCACCCGCATGGCAGGAACTTCCACGCTGGAGATCGGCGGATGGGCAAACTCGCAGTTCACCTCATTGTTGAAGACCCCAACGATCGCCACGTCCTCAGGTACGCGCAGGCGGGCCGCCAAACAGGCCTGCGTGGCCCACATCGCCACCTCATCATCAAATAGCATGATTCCCACCGGCCTGGGCAGGGACTTGATCCACCCGACCAGGTACGAGTCGGCCGCCGCCCAGGCGTTGTGCGCGTTGAAGCGCGGAATGTGGTCGGCATACAGCGATACAAAGCTTGCCCCCACCTCCTTCAGCGCCTGGCCGAACCCCTGCTCCTGCTGATGACAC
>JAKORQ010000165.1 GCA_029777755.1 Planctomycetota bacterium | reverse complement strand
GTCGCCACTGCCAGCGCGAGCGGGATGATCATGCCAAGGGCGGCGCGTGTTCCATGACGATGCATCTACTTGTGAGCGGTCAAGCCTGGTAGTTCGCGGGGAAGATGCCGGCCGTGCCGGCCTCATTGGTGATTAACTGCACATTCTGCCCCACTTCCGGCACCGGCAGCGATTGCGGCACATATACCGTGAGCAGGTTGTCCTGCCTGCCCGAGCGAACCGCGCAATACAGCCCCACCGACCGGGGCGCCAGCGCGCTGGTGCGATACTCCATCACTCTTCCCACCCTCACCTCACCATGCTGCCAGAGGCGAAGGTTCTTCCACCACATCATCAGGGCTGTCGCCACCGCCACCACGGCGAAGATCGCCGTGATTATCGAGCCGACCATGCTCTCGCGCATGGTGGTGGGAACCTTGCGGTTGCTCCAGACGCTGGGATTCTCCGGGTCGATCCGGATGGTAAACGGCTCGCCCTCGATGTACTGCTCATCGGTACGGAACAGCGGCCCCTGGCTCTGGTATTTCTGGCCGTTGTACTCGTACTCGATGTAGACGGTCTGGCCGATGGGCAGCGGCCGGCCTTTCACGCGCGAGCGATCGCGAAAGGCGACGGCCTGCACCTCCGGGCCGTTGTTGATCATGCGGTAGTTACGTCGCCAGTCGAGGAAACCCTGGACGGTCACGCCGATGAGGGTCACGACGATCAGGATGGCGAGGATGCTCCACGACCTGGTGACCGGTTCCATAAATGCCCGTCGCCGCGCCGTTGGCGTGATGGGGCGTGGCGCCTCCGGGATGGTCTGCGTCGCGTAGCTGTCGGGGTTTGTTTCGCTCATGGTTATTGTTCTTATCGGGCTGCGGCAACGTATCCTTCTTCAATTGCAGCATCAAGCAGCGCGCTGGCAATCGGGCCGGCCGACGTCGCGCCGCTTCCGCCGTACTCCACCATCACCGCGAACGCCACCTTCGGGCGGTCGGCCGGGGCGAACCCGATAAACCACCCGTGGCTCAACTCATCCTCACCCGAGCCGGTGGCGCGATACCATGGCGCCTCTGGATTGGTCCAGCGACTGGTCGACGGCTCAAGGTAACGCCGCTTGATCTTGCCATTCTCCATCACCGGACTGCCGTTTTCATCCTTCACGACCACACTAAATCGTGCCGCCTGCGCCGTGCCCGTTTTGCCCGCCACCGCCAGGTCACTGCGCCGCAGGGCGCGGCCACCCGTGCCTCCCGGGGATGCGATGACCGCCCGCATACCGCGCTTGGCCTCGACAAACGCACGTGGGTCGGCCGGCAGCTTCACCGTGTCGGCATCCGATGCGTCCGGATACTCAAACCCTTCCACCACCAGCCTCGGGCGCTTCCACAGCCCGTCGCGGGCGATGGTGGCAGCCACGTTCGCCATCTGGATCGGGGTGGCGCCAATCCCCTGGCCAATTCCGGCGAACCACGTGGCGGATGGCTGAATCCTCGTCCCTTCTTCCACTGAGTGCAGGCGGCCCCTGGCCTCGGGTATGCCGATACCCGTCGGGCGCCCCAGCCCAAACAGGCCATACCAGTGCATCAGCCGCTCCATGCCCAGGCGATGGGCCACCGTCTCCGGCCAGACGTTGCAACTGCGCTCCAGTGCATCGGCATAGGTAAGGAAACCGTCAGGGTTCCCGTGGCTGCCGCGGTGCGGCGATGCTCCCGAGCCGTGGTGCGGCAGGGCCCCGGGGAAGCGAATCGACCAGCAGCGGGCGAAATCACGATAGACCACGCCATTGATCTGGAGGTAGCCGGTGCATTCGATCCCCTCATACACCCCCACAACCTTCTCGCTGATGCCGGCGATGCCGACCAGCGGCTTCACCGTGGATCCCGGCTCAAGCTGCGACATCGTCGCGCGATTCAGCAGCGGCTTGTTGATCTCATCGTTCACCAGCCGCGCATACTCCTGGGCGAGACTGTTCAGGTCATAGGTGGGATAGGAAACCATCGCCCGCACCTCGCCGGTGGGAACGTCGATCAGGATCGCCGCCCCGTGCACGATCCGTTCATCCATCGATCCATCCGGCAGTTTGCGGCGGCGGAACGCAGCTTCCGCCTTCTTCTGAAGCTCGATATCGATGGAGATGCGCACATCCTGCCCCGGCTGGGGGGATGCCTCGATCACCGCCTGCTGGCCTGACTCGCGCCGCCACTGCCCGCGCGTACCGCGCAACACGCGCTCACACAGCGCCTCGATCCCCTGTCGCCCGATCTCGTCGGTGGGGAGATACTTGCGCAGTTCGTTGTCTTTATCGGGATCGCTTGCCTGATCCTCCGCGGTGACGGCCCCGAGGTTGCCGATCAGGTGGCAGGCGGCGTCGCCGAAAGGATAGATGCGATGCTGCCCCGGCTTAAGCGACAGTCCCGGGAAGCGATCGGCGTTCTTGCCGAGGTAGTTTGCCAGTTCCGTGCTGACGGCGGGCAGGATGACGTGCGGTTCGATCTCTTCGCTGATGGTGATGTCGTAGGCATCGGGATCGAGTACCGAGTCATCCATCAGCCAGCGCTGCCACCAGCTTGATTTCCTCTCCTGCTGCTCCTGCTTGCGCTCGGCCCGCACCCAGCGCAGGTACCACAGGTATCGCTTGCGCATCTGCACCTTGCGGACGATCTGCTGGCGGCGATCCTCAATCTGCTCAGGCGTGTAGCCGGTGAGATTCACGTCGCCCAGCAGCTCCCACATGTCGGCGATATCCTGCTTGACCTGCTGGACCTGCTCATCGAGCAGAACCTGCTGCTGCTGGCGGTCGGCCTGCAGATAGTCCAAGCCCAGTTTGCGCTTGAGCCGATCGCGCGCCACAGAGCGCACCCAGCGCTCGTCGACCGGGCGGCGAATTGCGCGATAGTCGACCACGGCGTCGATACAGGGAGCATCAACCGCCAGCTCGCGCCCCTTGTAGTCGAGGATTCGCCCACGCGATGTTTCCAGCGTGCCGATGTCCTCCAGTCGACGCTGCGCCTGCTGCACCCAGTGCGCATGCTGCATCCACTGCACCTGCATGGCCCGAGCGAAAAGCCCCAGCAGCAGGACCGCAATGCCGATCAGCACGACTCGCAGCCTCGTCGAGAACATCAGGATAGCCCGCTAATGCTACGCTCGCGCCAGGTGAAGGTTGCCCATCCCCGGCACAACATAGGCGATACAAAGACCCTGTGACCGCGCTCACTTTTTCGCCGGCTGGCGCTTCAGGTACGCCAGCCCCTGGAAGCTGGCGACAACCTCGCCATTGGAGTCGGTCACTTCCACCAGGTAGGTGGCCACGCGCCCGGTGGTGGACAGTTCTTTCGCCCTGGCGGTAAGTGTAGTGCCGGGCATCCCGGGGCGAAGGTGATTTATGCTGGCCGCCAGCGATACCGACGGCGAAGCGGCCGAGTTGCACGCCAGGGCAAAGGCATAGTCGGCAAGGGTAAAGATGGCGCCACCGTGCACAGTCTTGAGGGCATTGAGATGGTGGTCGCGCACCGGCATCTCCACCTCGGCGTAGCCGTGGTCCACCCGCAGCACCTTAATCCCCACATGCCGGGCGAACTGGTCATTCACAAGCATCTCATCAACTGACTTCATTATCACTTAGCCTTCGCCTCTTCGCCGGCCATCTTGCCTTCGGGAGCCGCTTTCACCACCGGCCGACCCTCGGAATCGAGAGCCACAATCACTACCCGTTCACCGGCGCGGATCATTCCATATTCAGAGATTACCTCGACCCGGGTTTCGCCAAAGTCGCACTCGCCGATCGGTCGCAGGTCGGTGACCGTCCTGCCGGCCTCTCCCACCGTCAGCCGCCGGGGGGGAGGGGCCGGCGGTACCGTCGCGTCGAGCACCAAGCGTTTGCCCACCGGTGTCCTTGGCCAGACCGCCATCATCCACATAAACACGAATGGACTGGCTACCACCATCACGGCCAGCACACCCACACCCACCCAGATATCTGTCTGGAAGCAGTAGTAAACGCCGCCGATCATGAGGATGCCGCTTATCACGCCAAGGATGCCGTGGCTGGGCAGCACGGCCTCCGCCGCCAGCAGCACCAGCCCGGCCACCAGCAGGATTACCGCGATGAGCAATGGATCCATGCCCGCATTCTAACGCACAGCGAAGTCCTATCACTACCTGCACATGCCAAAAGCAAACGGTGGCAGAAGCCATACCTCTGCCACCGGGATGCTCACTTTCACAAATGTACTTAGTCGAGCGGCAACTGGTCGGGAATCCGCACCGGCTCGGACACCACCAGCGGCACATCCGGCAGCGGGCGGCTGGGGAAGATGGAATCAGCGCCATTGGCCTGGATCAGCGGGGTGGAGACCTTCACGCGAAGCTGCTGGAGGGCGGCGATGACCTCCTGGTCGCGGCTGTTGAGGCGATTGGCCCGCTCCAGCGACCGGATGGCGCGGTTATTCTGGCCGATCTGTAGCAGATACAGGCCGGTCTCCTTTTGCAGCCAGAAGTCGTTCTCGTCGATGGCGGCCGCCTTGAAGTATGCCTCCAGCGCCGAGTCGGCATCGCGACGATAGCGCTCAATCTTGGCCAGCAGGAAGTAGCTCTCCGCCCGCCGCTTGGCGTCAAACTCAAGGTTGGTGGCCTGCTGGATGAGCAGGTCTTGCTCCAGATGATTCGTGTCATACTTCGCGATGGCGGAAGCCAGGGTGTTCATGACGATCTGGCGGAAATCCACATCCTCCCGCCCGGCCGGCGACTCCTGCATCACCCGCAGGGAGGACTTGTACGCCTGAAGCGCCTGCTGAACGTTGTTCAGGCGTTCATAGGTGAGGCCCATGTAATAATGTGAGCGATAATCCCGCGGCTCCTGCCTGATGGCATTACGAAAAGCGCCGGCCGCGTT
>JAKORQ010000164.1 GCA_029777755.1 Planctomycetota bacterium | reverse complement strand
GCCTTCCATCGGCTGGATGCGGTGGCCGTTGTACTCCTCGGGATACTCCACACCGGCGAGATCGAGGATGGTCGGCATGAGGTCAACGATGTGGCAGGCGTCGTGCCTGATCTGGCCGGCCGGTACGACGCCTGGCCAGCGCACCACGCAGGGGCTGGAGATGCCACCCTCATGCACCCAATGCTTGAACAGGCGCAGCGGCGTATTGGAGGCATTGGCCCAGGGCAGGTCATAGCTCATGAAAGTGCTTGCCGGGCCGGGATCAAGCGCGGTGGTATTGCCGACATGGCAGGTACTGCCCGGGCGGGCAGTATGGCGGTAGATCGCCGGCCACTTCTTGCCATCCCCATCTTCGTTGAGGAACTCGGCGCAGCCGCCATTGTCGGAGATGAACATCACCAGCGTATCGCGCTCCAGGTTCATCTCGCGCAGCGTCTGGAGGATTCGCCCGATGCCGCGATCCATGCAATGCACCTGGGCGGCGTAAACCGCCATCCGCAGATCCTCCCACTCCTGCCGCTTGCGCGGAAGCTCATCGAACGGCACGGCCCCGCTGTCGCGTGGAGAAAGCGGCCACCTGGGATCAAGCAGGCCCATCGACTTGATGCGCTCGTGGCGTTCGCCGCGCAGCTTGTCCCAGCCGCCGAGGTACTTTCCCCGATAGCGCTCGATATCCTCCGGGCGGGCATGCAGCGGCCAGTGCGGCGCGGTGTAGCAGACATGCAGAAAAAAGGGCGAATCACCCGACTCGCGGATCATGCGGCAGGCCTGCTCGCTGATGGCATCTGTGTAGTAATAGTCCTCATCATCAGCGGTGATGCGGCGATCCTGCTCCATCAGGCCATGCGGATAGAAGTAGCTGCCGCAGCCGGCGAGCGTGCCGTAGAAGCGGTCAAAGCCGCGAGACAGCGGATAGGGATTGCGCTCCGTTCCCACGGGAAACTGCGGCTCGCCGATCACGGGAATACCCGGCGAAGCGTGCCACTTGCCGCTGTAGCAGGTGCAATAGCCGCCGCGCTTGAGGGCTTCGCCGATAGTGACACAGTCCTGCCGCAGATATCCCTGGTAGGCCGGGCCGACGCCACAATCGCCGACCATGTGCCCCACGCCGGCCTGATGGGGATGCAGCCCGGTGAGGATGCAGGCCCGCGTCGGGCAGCAGCGGGCAGAGTTGTACATCTGCGTCATCCGCATGCCATCCCTGGCCATGGAGTCGAGATTGGGCGTATCTATCTCGCTGCCGAAACAGCCGATGTCGGAGAACCCCATGTCGTCGGCAAGGATCAGGATGAAGTTTGGCCTGCGCTTCGTTTTTTGTTCCTGCATGATGGCGATTCTACAAAGCCCGCGCCCGGCGGACACGCGACAACGGAATCAAACATGGTTATCATGCCGCGCCATGGAGAATGCGATGCTGCCCACGTCAAAGCTGATTGACCGGCTTGAGCCTCCCGCCCTCTCGGGCATGCCCCTGGACATGGTGCTCGACACCGACACCTTCAACGAGATTGACGACCAGTTTGCCCTCACCTACGCGATGCTCGCCCCGGAGCGTCTGAACCTTCAGGCGGTGTACGCAGCACCATTTGCCAATCATCGGGCAAAAATCCCCAAACAGGGCATGGAGAAGAGCTACAAGGAGATCCTCGAGGTCTTCGCACGCATGGGGCAGAAGGCCGATGGCATGGTCTTCCGCGGCTCGACGAAATGGATGAAGGATGCGGGTGCGGTAAAGAGCCCGGCCGTGAAGGACCTGATCGAGCGCGCCATGTCCCGGCCGGCCGACGGGCCGCCGCTGTATGTGGTTGCCATCGGCGCCATCACCAACATCGCATCCGCACTGGCGATTGCCCCGGGGATCATCGATCGCATCGTGTTGGTGTGGCTTGGCGGGCATCCGCACTACTGGCACAGCGCGCAGGAGTTCAACCTCGGGCAGGATCTGCCGGCCTCGCGGCTGGTATTCGATTGTGGCGTGCCGCTGGTACATGTGCCATGCATCAACGTGGCGCAGAAGCTGCGCACCACGGTCTCGGAGATGCGGCAGTTCGTTTCCGGTCGAGGGAAGATCGGCGATTTCCTCTTCCAGCGCTTCGCGGAGTATGAGCAATTTGAGGCGCCCAAAAAGGTGAAGCACAACAATGGCCGACCGGTCGCCTACTGCAAGGAGATCTGGGACGTGGCGACCATCGCCTATCTGGTCGACCCGAGCTGGTGCCCTTCCCACCTGACCAGCAGCCCGATACTCACGGACCAGGTTACCTGGAGTGTTGATTCCCGGCGGCACCTGGTTCGGGTGGTGGATGACCTGAATCGCGATGCCATCTTCGGCGACCTGTTTGCCCGGCTGGCGTCGGCCGACAAGACCCAATCCCCCGCCCGGCCGAAAGTCGCCACCCGCACTCGCTGCAGTACCAAAGCCCGAGGCCGATAGGCAAACTGATCAGGCCGAAAGAACCTTGCCAAACTGCTGCTTGAAGAGCTGGGCATACAGGCCATTGCGGGCCAGCAGTTCTCCATGCCGTCCCTTGTCCACGATCCGACCGCGTTCCAGCACGATGATCTGGTCAGCGCTCAGAATGGTGCTCAGGCGATGGGCTATGATCAGCGATGTCCGGCCGGCCAGCAGCTTCTCCAGCGCCTCCTGTATGAGGTACTCGCTGGTGGCGTCGAGATTGCTGGTCGCTTCATCGAGGATCAGTACACGCGGATTCTTAAGCAGTGCCCGCGCGATGGAGAGCCGCTGCTTCTCGCCGCCGGATAGCCGGAAGCCGCGCTCTCCCACGATGGTGTCATAACCGTCGGGCAGCTCCGCGATGAACTGGTGAATGTTGGCGGCCCGGCAGGCCTGCTCGATCTGCTCCATGGTGGCGTCCGGGCGGGCATACAGCAGGTTCTCGCGGATGGATGCATGGAACAGGAACGTCTCCTGTGTGACCATGCCGATGTTCCGGCGAAGATCCTCCTGGGCCAGTTCGCGCAGATCCACGCCATCGAAGCGGATCGATCCCTCGGCCGGGTCATAGAACCGGGGAACCAGGTACGTGATGGTCGTCTTCCCCGCACCACTTGGGCCGACCAACGCCACCCGCTGGCCGGGAAGAATCTCAAAGCTAATATCCTGCAGCGCGAAGCGTTCCTGCTGCTCGGAGGGCTCGGCATCGGGATTGTTCTCGGAACTGGCCGGCCGGGGATAGGCGAAGCTGACATTCTTCACCTCGATGTGGCCGCGAACATCGTCCAGGCGAACGGCATCCGGCTTGTCCTGCACATCGGGTACCATGTCGAGGTACTCGAAGATGCGGTCGAACACGGCCAGCGCCGCCTGTATGTCGGCATAGACGGTGGCAAGCTGCACCATCGGGCGATACAGCAGCGTCAGCCATGCCGCGAACGCCACCAGCATCCCCGGGGTAAGGCCCTCCTTGATCGCCTGGTAGCCGCCGTACCAGTAGATAAGCGCCGGGCCTACAGCGCTGAATACCGAAAGGATCATGAACAGCCATCGGCCGACGATCGCCTGGCGTATGGAGAGGTCGCGCAGCCTGCTGGTGCGAGCGGCGAATTCGCGGGCATCGGACTCGCGCTGGCCGAAGATGTTGGTGAGGATCGCGCCGCCGATGTGCATGCGCTCATTGAGAAAACCGAAGACCTCCGCCTGCGTCTCCTGCGTCTGCAGCGCCAGCCTCCGGCGAACCCGCCCCACCACTCGCGCAGGGATGTAGAACGCCGGCATCACCGCCACCGCAACCAGTGCCAGTCGCCAGTTCATGGTGAACAGCACCACCGCGGTGGCCGCCAGGCGGGCGATGTTGCTGGCAATGGTGACCAGCGTCTGGGTGGCAACCTGCTGGATGGCGGCCACGTCGCTGTTGATGCGCGAGACGATCTCCCCGGAGCGGGTGATGGTATAGAAGCGCAGCGAGAGTTTCTGCAGGTGGCGATAGAGCTCGTTGCGCAGGTCGTACATGATCCCCTGACCGGCCTTCGCGGTGAGCGTCTGCTGGAGCATGTCGACAAAGCCGGCGGCGATGGCGACCAGCACCATGGCGGCGGCCATCCACGTCAGAAAGGCAAAGTCGCCCTGCGGGATCGCGTCATCGAGGATGTACTTGACGAAGATCGGCGGCAGGACAGCCAGCGCCGAGCCGGCTGCGATGCAGATGAAGGTGATAATCCACAGTCGCCGGTACGGCCGGAAATAACCGGCCACCCGGCGGAACTGCGCCCGGTCGATCTTCTGATCATACTCGGCATCGGGCTTGGTGAAGTGATCCTGAAGACCGTAGGTCCGTGTCAGCCCGCCCGCCGTCGACATTGGCCCTTGCCAGCCACCTCGCATAGTCCGCAAGTACCAGCGACGCGCTGCGCTGTCAATCGCCGACGGCGCCGGAGATAGCTCAATCATCTGAACCAGGACGCAGGAGCGAGTCAGATGCACAGCACCTGCGCTCCTCCGGCGCTTGCCTGGGGCGCTGGACCAGCGCCCTGGCAATCCTGGAGAGGGCAGCCGGCCCCGGAGCACGGCCGGACCGTTTCATCAATTACGATCAGCAGCAGATGGGTTATTGCCCTGCGTTTTATCGTTTAATTTTCGCGTTGCGCCCCACTGGCTTTTTTAAGACGACGAGGTGCGATAACCAGCATTTAAGCGACTCCAGCAGTTGCAAATCTGGTTTTTTCAGGAGGCTTTCTATGCGAGCGATTGCAGGTAGCATTGCCCTGGCGACCCTGTCGTGCGCGCTCTCGGCAAATGCCAGCATTCTGATCTACGACGGCACCTACGCCAACGGTTGGGCGAAGGGCCAGTGGGACATGACCACCAACGACGAGATGTACTAAGGCGACACCGGCCCGTCTCTCTCGACGATGCCCCTCTCGGGCACCGGCAGCACGACCGTTGGTTTCGTCAACAGCGGTGGCATGAGCGTCGGGCAGAACTACATCCTGTCGTTCTACATCAACACCGTTGACGACAATCCCTCCGGGACGATCCTTGTCCGCATCCTCTGGCAGGGTGCCACGGACAACCTGAACTTCGATGGCCGCAATATCCCGGCTGTGTACGTGGTGGACGGTGTGCCGACCGACTACGGGTTCACCACTGACTCTGACAGCAGCACCTGGCAGCACGTCACGATCGACCTCACGCAGACGCGCTATCCCGGCTGGCCTTATGTGCCGACCACCTGGGACCCGGCCACTCAGCCGCTGACCCACATCACCATCAACCCCGGCAGCAATAACGTGATCGTGGATAACGTGAGCCTGATCGCCGTGCCGGAACCGGGAACGCTGGCCGCCGCCTCGATCCTGTCGGGCGCTGCCCTGCTGCGTCGCCGGCGCCGCTAACGGACAACGATCTACAGTTAAGCATTGAACCAGCAGGCCATGGAGGATTCCTATCGTTCCATGGCCTGTTGCGTTTTGGCGGAGGCTGACGCATAAGCGTTGCATGGCAAAGCACTTGCGCCGATGGCAGGAAGCCCGCCTCAGCACATGTTGTTCGTAAGTATTAGCCAAACAAAGAGCTCACCACCTTTTCACCCAGACATAGTGGCAAATAAAGCGTGGCGGAAAAGAGACTTCTTGCTGGAGTTCTGCGGATCAGACCGCTATGATAACCTTTGTTCACCGGCAGCCGGTGAAGTGAGAAAGTGCACGTCACGTACTTATACGCATTACAGGAGGCGAGACATGAAATTCCTTACCGGGAGCATTGTCGCCGCGATGTCGCTTGCATTGGGCGCCTCGTCGGGCAGTGCCGCGATCCTCGTGTATGACGGCAACTACGGGGACGGGTGGTCACAACAGCAATGGGACATGACCACCAACAGCGATTTCTACTACGGCAGCACCGGGCCGTCGCTGGCCACGGCGAAAATAGGCGGCGGCGCGACGTCCGTGGGTGTGCAGCACCCCGGCCTGATGGTGGGCAACAACTACGTGCTGTCGTTCTACATCAACACCATCGACGACAACCCCTCTGGCACACTGCTGGTCCGCATCCGCTTTGACGGGTATGACGCAGCCCATCAGTTCAACGAGCGCAATATCCCCGCTGTCTACAACATTGACGGGGTTGACTACGACTATCCTGTCACCACCGATGCCGACAGCGGCACCTGGCAGCACGTGACGGTTGACCTTACCCAGACGCGCTACCCCGGCTGGCCTTATGTGCCGACCACCTGGGACCCGGCCACCCAGGCGCTGACGTATATCAGCATCCTCGCCGGTGCCGACAACGTGGTGATCGACGACATCACGCTGGTGCCGGTACCGCAGCCGGGCGCACTTGCTCTGATCGGCCTGGCAGGCGCTGGCATCCTGCGCCGCCGACGCAGCTAACGAAGGTCGCGATTCGCAGACAATTGCATGAAGGGTCATGGGTGATAGCTCATGGCCCTTCTGGCTTGATGCACCTCGGCCACTCGCATGGGCCGTGCGATCGGCGTAAGATGCCCTTCCTGCGAAGTCATGGCCCTCACGAAACGATCCATCACCCTTGGATTTACTGCCCTGCTTGCACTGGCGCCGGCCCGGCTATGCCTGGCGGTCGATCCGCCAGCAACGCAGGAGCTGCGCTACACCCTGTCTGTTCCTCCGGGCTTCAAGCTTGTGGAAGCGTCTGGCGTGAAGGCGATATGCCAGGAGGCGGAGGAGGATCTCATCAGGCAGGCGCTTACGCAGGTCATACCGGCGACCCGCCCCACCACCATGCCGGCCGACCTGTTGACCCGTCTCAGCGAACGCAGCGCCGATATCCTGAAGCAGATCGCGTCCGACTACGCACTGGAGGATACCAGCGTACTCGAACCGCACATCCAGAAGCTGCGGGACGATATCGAGGCGCTGTCGGCTTTCCGCCCGCCGCTGTTTTTCCTGTGCGCCACGGACGAGAAGCTCAAGGAGATTCTCAAGAGCGGCGTGTGGACCTGCCCGGGCATCTACTACAACCGCTACGCCGATCGCGTGATGTATCGCGAAACCATTCCCCTGAGCGTCGATAGGCCGATGGATGACACCGTCGTGGCCGTGGTCGCGTCAGAAAAGGATGGGCCGCAGGCACTGGCGGACAAGCTCAAGTCGCTGGTCGAGGGCACCGAGGCAGAACTTGGCAAGCTGGTCTCCGGCAGATCGATGTTCCTCGTGCAGGCGATGTTCATCGACATGGTGATGCAGGAGGTTTTCGACCCGCTGAAGCTGCCCACTGATCAGCAGTGGCTGGGCGTGGGGCTGGCAGGCGTAACGTCGGCCGACTACGCAGCGAACATCATCGGCTCGCCGCGGCGGGAGCTGCTGATGCTGATCGCGGCCGAGCTGCGGATGAACCCCATCCGCATGAGCACCATCGACCTGCTCAAGCCAACCAGCCCCGAGTCACTCAAGCGGGAGTATGTGGCGGCGTATGCCGATGCCTATCGCCGCAAGAGCATGCGGGCCGCCGGGAAAATCCTCGACTCGGCGAAAGAGAAGTTGCCGGAGCTCGTCCGTTCCCTTCGGGAAAACCCCTGTGGCAGCGGAGAGGATCTTCTGCGACGCATCCACGAGATCACCGACGTTGACCTTTCGCAGGAAGTGAAAGCGCAGTAGACCTGCTGGAAAGTGGAGCGGCTTGTCCTCACTCCGCGGGACGGCGGATCGGCAATAGTCTGCCCACTGGATGTGCGTTGACGGGGCATCGAGAGGTCAAAGGTCACTCAGTTACTTCATCGCTTTGTGGGGTCTTCCGGTTCCCTGGCTCTGATGACGTATGTTCGTCGAGGATCACCTTGCCTCCCGCGGGCGGGGATCGCCCGCTCCACCTTGGGCGGAGCCGCGTTGGAGTTCATCGGCCGGCGAGGGCGTCATTGATCGAGCGGCGCTCGGAGATCAGCCGGCCGCAGCAGAGGGCTATCGCCAGGGCGTCGGCAACGTCGGGCGGCGAGGGTGGCTCCGGCAGGTTCCAGATCCCCTGGATGGTGCGCTGCATCTGCTGCTTGGAGGCATGGCCATGACCGGTGACGGCCTGCTTGATGCGGTTGGCGGCAAACTGCTCGAGGCGGACATCGCGTCGGCCGGCCACCAGCAGGATCACGCCGCGAGCATGGCCCATAAGGATGGCGGTTCGCGGGTGAGCGTAGTGGGCGTAAAGTTCCTCGACGGCACAAACATCCGGCCGATATTCCTCAAACAGCCCGTCCAGTTCCTTCTCCAGCTCACAGAGCCTCTGCACAATCGCCTGGCGTGGATTCAGGCGGATCACCCCGCCATCGACCAGCCGCGGCCGGGGAAGTTTATAGTCCACCACGCCGTAGCCGGTAATCTGAAGGCCGGGGTCTATGCCGATGATCCGCATTCAGCTCTCCGGGATATAGCGCAGATGCGCGATGTCGTCGGCCGGCACCGTCGTCGGCGGCGTGCCGGAGATCTCACGAACCAGCAGTACCGCCGCCACCAACAGCGCGGCGATCGCCAGCGCCAGCAGGATCAGTCCGGTGAGGTTCTTCATCCGCGTCTCCCTCCGCTACCACCGGCGCAGAGCATAGCAGATGCGATCAGCCTTTGCGCCAGATTGTTCCGTCAGGGCGATCCTCCAGCGATATGCCAATCTCCGCCAGCCCCTTGCGCACGGCGTCGGCGGTGGCGAAGTTCTTCGCCTTGCGCGCCTCGGCCCGCACCTGTATGAGCAGAATGACCAGCTTTTCCACCAGGTCGGCATCCTCGCCGCCGGCGACTGCCTTCTGCCTGTCGAGGAAGCGGAACATGCCCAGGATGCCGCCCAGCTCACGGAGCGTGGCGGTGGCGCTGGCAGCGGCGGCGATGGCCGCGGCGTCGTGCGTCCTCTCCACGCCGCTCTTCTCGACAAAGGAGTTGATCTCGCCGGCCAACTCGTGCATGACGGCGATGGCGCCGGCGGTGTTGAAGTCATCATCCATCATGTCGAGGAAGCGCTGACGATGCACTTCCACAACCCTGGCAAGCTCGCTGTCGCCGGCTTCCTGCGTGGGCTTGCCCAGGCGCTCGATACGCTCAAACAGGCGGGTGAAGACGGCAAACGCCTTCTGGCAGTTGGAGAGCACCTCATCGGTGAACTCGATCGGCCGGCGGTAATGCGTGGAAAGAAGGAAGTATCGGATCAGCTCCGGGCCGAAGGTATCGACCAGCTCGCGGGCAGAGACGACATTGCCGATGGAGCCGGACATCTTCTCGTTCTTCCACTCGCCGCTGGCGGCCTTGGTCTTGATGCGGGTCAGTCCGTTGTGCATCCAGTACCTGGCGAACGGCTTGCCGGTGCAGCTCTCCGATTGTGCCAGTTCGTTCTCGTGATGGGGGAACTGCAGGTCCAGTCCGCCACCGTGGATGTCCAGCGTTTCGCCCAGGTACTTCATGCTCATGGCCGAGCACTCGATGTGCCAGCCGGGGCGGCCTTTGCCCCAGGGCGAGTCCCATGACGGCTCGCCGGGCTTGGCGGCTTTCCAGAGGGCAAAGTCGGCGGGATTGCGCTTGCCGGTGCCCTCGGTTGCCCGGCCGGCCTCCTGGTCCTCCACGCGGCGATTGGTGAGCTTGCCGTAGTCGGGATCGCGCGTCACGTCGAACCAGACATTGCCATCCGCCGGATAGGCGTATCCCTTCTCTATGAGCTGGGCGGTGATGCGGATGATGTCATCGATATGGTCGGTGGCCTTGGGGAAGGAGTCGATCTGGTCAACGCCCAGGTCGCGCAACACCTCGTGGTACTCGCGCGTGTGCTTCTCGGCGAGCTCCTTCATGGGGATGCCCAGTTCGCGGGCCTTTTCAATGAGCTTGTCGTCGACGTCGGTGATGTTGACGATCCAGGTGACCTGGTAACCGCGGAAAGTGAGATACCGCTTGATGGCGTCGAAGATGACCGGGCCGACCATGTGGCCGATGTGTGGCGACTTGTAGACGGTTGGCCCGCACAGGTAGATGCCTACCTTCCCTTCCTGTACCGGTTTGAATGGCTCTTTCTGACGCGTCAGACTGTTGTAAACACGCAAGCTCATAGTGCATCAATCCTAAAAGGGTGAAGGAATATGGGCAAACGCGCAACGGCCTTATGCATGGGATTGGCCGCTTGGAGCACATATGTGATGGATTTGCCGCGCGATCCCTTGACGTAACTGACTATTCCGGACAAAACCTGCCTGATCAGATCATGAGTCACGTTAACCTGGGAACAAGCGCCCCTGGCGACTCCCAAACCAAACCGGCGGCACAGCGAGAGCAGTTCTCCCTGGAGGAACTGGCCGTGGTGCTGTCACACTTCGATATCGGGACGCTCGAGTCCGTGCAGGAGTACGCGCGCGGTTCGCGCAAGGCACCCAAGCTGCTGATCACCAGTGAACAGGGCCGCTTCCTGCTCAAGCGGCGGGCACGCGGCAGGGATGACCCGTTCAAGGTGGCCTTCACCCACGCGATCCAGCTTCACCTGGCGAACAAGCAGTTTCCTCTGCCCCACCTGATCGGCACCAGGAAGGACAACAACTCCATGGTGCAGTGGCGGGGATCGGTATATGAGCTGTTTGAGTTCATCCCCGGCCAGCCCTTCCCGCAGACGCTTGATTCAGCCTTTGACGGCGGGCATACGCTGGGGCTGTTCCACAAGCTGCTGTCCGACTTCTCCAGCGAGTATGAGCCGCCGACGGGAAGCTATCACGCATCGCCGGTGATCCACCAGGGACTGGAAGTGCTGCGCAACAGCGTGCTGGTGGGCAACCAGGAGATGAAGGAGCTGGCAGAGTTCCTCACGCGGGCCTACAACGAGGCGGCCAATGAGGTGGAGTCCAAGAACATCTCCAAGTTCCCCAAACGCATCTGCCATGCCGACTGGCACCCGGGGAACATGCTCTACCGCGACAACCGCGTGGTGGCGGTGATCGACTACGACTCGGCGAGGATCCTGCCTCCGATCATCGACATCGCCAACGGCGCGCTGCAGTTCTCGGTGATCTACGGGGATGACGACGTGAGCCGCTGGCCGGACTACCTGGATGAAGGACGTTTCCGCCGGTTCATCCGCGGCTATGAAGAGGTGACGGTGCTCTCGCAGCTTGAGCTGCTGATCATGCCGCACCTGATGGCCGAGGCGCTGATTGCGGAGGCGGTGCTGCCGGTGGCCAATACCGGCAGCTTCGGCAAGGTGCAGGGGTACGCGTTCCTGCAGATGATCAAGCGCAAGCTCCTGTGGCTGCAGAAGAACATGAAGAAGCTGATAGAACTGGCGGCGGGATAGGCGCACCTGCCCCGCCGCCCTTTTCCATTGCGCCCAGCGCTACTCGCTGCGCAGCAGGACGATCTCTGACGATTCCTCCGGCATTGCGTCAAACGGCAGCCCCTGGTGCATCAACCGCTCGCCGATGAGCGTCAGCGTGCGGCCGCTGTCCTGGTAGCTCACGCGGTAGCGCTTCTGCGGATCCAGATGGCGCAGACGCACCTGGCAGGCATCGGCCGCGCCAGGCATGCGGAAGACGAACATGGCTGCCTGGCTCTTGTCCTGTGCAACCGCGAGAAAGGCAGGCCAGCGCTCGCCGGAGCCGTTACGATCCGGCTGGGCAGTAAGTGGCAGGAAATCCCCATCGCGCAAGAGCTCGCGTAGATGCTGCTTGTAGAACTGGATCTGCTGCACGATGCGCTCTCGGTGCTGCGGCGGCAGGTCCTCCAGGCGATAGGACATACCCAGGATGCCCATCATGCCCGTGCGCAGAATGTAGTCGAGCTTGTGCGTCGGCGTATCCGGAGAAAGGGGGTCTACCGCGCGATTGTGGCGCTGATAGTCGCGCACCTGCGACCAGGTGAAACGCAGCATCGTGGAGGGATGCAGCATCATCGACGCACCCCAGGTGAGCTGGAGCGCATGCTCGGTGTAGTCGGGATCGGAGAGGAAGGTGACGTGCAGGTGCTGCATGATCCCCAGGTCGATGCGCAGCCCGCCGGAGGAGCAGTTTTCCAGCAGCACGTCGGGGTAGCTCTCGCGGATGCGGTCCAGCAGTGCGTAATAGCCGCGGTAATGCTCGTAGAGGCCGTCGCCTGACCCGTGGCCATGATCGGTGCGGTTGCAGCCGGCATGAGGGTCAAGGTTGAAATCGAACTTGAGCCAGCCGGCCCCGTACTCCTCAACCAGCCGCTTCACGGTGGCAAACGCCCACTCGCGGGCCTGTGGGTTTCCCATGCAGATGTAGCCGAGGGGTTGACCGTCGCGCTGGGCGATGAACTCGGGATGCTGACGGGCCAGCTCGGCATCGCTGCCGAGGGCCTCGATCTCGCACCACATACCAAAGGTCTGGCCGTTGGCCTTGACGTGCCGGCCGAGACTGGCCAGGCCCGACGGAAATCGCACGGCGTTCACGAGGTGCCAGTCGCCGCGCAGGCTGTACCACTGTGACTTCTCATCCGACCGCCCGAACCAACCGGCATCAAGCATGCTCACTTCAAAGCCCATCTTCCTGCCCACATCGCTGTTGGCCTTGAAGACCTCCTCATTGATGAGGGCATCCTCGTATGGCCACCAGTGGTTCCACTCCACCGGCATCCGGCGGGAAAGTGCGTTGTGCGG
>JAKORQ010000163.1 GCA_029777755.1 Planctomycetota bacterium | reverse complement strand
GTCCACCTCGCGCGAGATCTACACTCACAACCAGTTCAGCTACGCCCCCATTCGCGAGGTGGCCATCCTGTTCATCGGTATCTTCTCCACCATGGCGCCGGCGCTTGGCTGGCTGAGTGAGAATGCCTCCAAGATGCAGGTCCAGACGCCCGGCCAGTATTACTTCACTACCGGGGGCCTCTCATCCGTGCTGGACAACGCCCCGACGTATCTGACCTTCCTCCAGATTCGCCGAGCTGAGCTGCCCGCTGAGGATATCGAGCTGGCCAAGGCCAACATTGAGGAGATGCGCGCCAGCGGCAGGCTTGCGATTTCGCCTGACCTGCCCGAGGGGAATGTTCACAGGGCTCTGGAGACACTGGTGATCGACCATCCCGACCGCATCCGCAGCGGAACACTGCAGGAGTCTTTCATCCGCATTGGGTTCCTCCTGGGTAATCCGAACCTCTCCATATTCGTGATCGCCATCTCGGCCGCCGCCGTGCTGTTTGGTGCTAACACCTACATTGGCAACGGGCCGAACTTCATGGTCAAGAGCATCGCCGACTCATCCGGGATCAATACCCCCAGCTTCCTTGGCTACATCATGAAGTACTCGCTGCCGATCCTGCTGCCGCTGTACATACTGGTGTGGGCGATCTTCCTTCGGTGAGGAAGCTGCCTTGAGAAAGGCTTGTAACGAGGATGCCGGGGCTTACCAGCCCTTGGCATCCTCGGTTGCTTTCAGGATCACCTCCAACACCGATCTGCCTTCCTGCACCGAATGGATCGGCCGCTTGCGCTCCCGCACGCACTGGGCGAAATGGAGGATCTCCTGCTCAAACGTGTCGACCTGGGGGAATGACTTCTTCGCCGGCTCCGACCATCCCACAGGCAGGTGATAGAGTATGTTATCTGAGCCAAACAACTGTCCCTCTTCGCCGATGATGTGAATCTGGTGCGTGCCGTACGGCAGCGGAAATGCCCAGCTCGTGAGGATCTCGCCGATCGTACCGTTGGCAAAGCGCACCTGGACGGATGCGGTATCCTCGCCGTCGATCTCCTGGAGATATCGCCCCATAACCGAGCGGACTTCCACCACCGGGCTGTCGACCAGGTAAAGAAGGCGGTAGGTTGGATGGTAACCGGTGTCGATCAGTTCTCCGCCACCCTGGTTGATCAGGTTGGCGCGCCATCCCCAGTTCTGCCGCGCAATCATTGGGGCGCGGAAGCAATCGGCGCTGCGTACCCAGAGAACCCGGCCGATCTCGCCAGCCTGGATCATCCGCTTGGCTTCATGCACAGCGGGCATGAAAAGCTGGTTATGGGCGGACATGTAGATCACGCCCGCCTTACTGATGGCTGCCGCGATCTCATCCGCCTGCTTGAGCGAAGTGCACATCGGCTTCTCGCAGAGGATATGCTTGCCGGCCGCCGCAGCATCCATGATGGCCGACCCATGCAGGTGGTGAGGCAGGCAGATATCGACCGCATCAAACTCCTTCTTCGCGCTCTTGAACATCTGCTTCCAGTCGGTGAAGCGCAGGCTTACGCCGCCCAGCTGATTGCTGCGCTCCTCCATCCGCTCCGGGAGGACGTCACAAAGCGCGGTGTAGCGGATCTTGCCTGGATGCTTGAGAGCTCCCGCCACATGCGCGCGGGAGATGCTGCCGCAACCAATCAACGCCACTCGTACGATTCCGGGGTTTGTAGCCATCAGGGGTCCTGTAAATTTGATGCAGCCAGAGGTAAGTACAATGACGCGACCGGCGTATCTCCGCAATAGCGCCTGACGCGATATCCCCCGACGGTGGCCCCGGACTGGTGTCTGCATCACAATCGTGGCAGAGGCGCAACACATGAGCAAATCCACTTTTCCCAACATCGTGATCATCTATGCCGACGACCTTGGATTCGGCGATATCGGCTGCTACGGAGGAACTGGAGTTCCCACCCCAAACCTCGATCGCATGGCGCAGCGGGGACTGCGGTTCACAAATGCCTATGCGACGGCTGCCACCTGCACTCCTTCGCGCTACAGCATCCTCACCGGGTCGTATCCATGGAGAAATCCGGATGCCCAGATACTGCCCGGCGACGCCCCGATGATCATTGAACGCGATCAGCCGACGCTGCCGCGCATGCTGCAACAGGCCGGCTACACCACCGCTGCCATGGGTAAGTGGCACCTGGGACTGGGTGATGGCAATATCGACTGGAACCGCCAGATCAGCCCATGCGTGAACGATGCCGGGTTCGACTACTCCTTCACCATGGCAGCCACCAACGATCGCGTCCCCTGTGTATATATCGAGGATGGCAAGGTCGTGGGCCTGGATCCGTCTGACCCGATCGAGGTGACCTACGACGAATCCAAACCATTCCCCGGCGTGCCTACCGGGAAAACACATCCGCACCTGCTGAGGATGCATCCCAGCCATGGCCATGACATGGCAATCGTCAACGGCATCAGCCGCATCGGCTACATGCGCGGCGGCATGAGCGCCCTGTGGAAGGATGAAGAGATGGCCGAGGTCTTCCTGGAAAAGGCGATCAGCTTCATCACCAGCAACAGACAAAAGCCGTTCTTCCTTTACTATGACCTGCACCAGCCGCATGTACCGCGTGTTCCCGGACCGCGATTCGCCGGAAAGACAGGTCTGGGGCCTCGAGGCGATGTGATCGCCGAGCTGGATTGGTGCGTTGGGCAGGTGCTCGACACACTAGACCGGCTGGGAATAGCTGATAGCACCATGATTATCTTCTCCAGCGACAACGGGCCGGTGCTGGATGATGGCTATCAGGATCGAGCTGTGGAACTGACGGGCAACCATCGACCGGCAGGAGATCTGCGTGGCGGCAAGTACAGCCTGTACGACGGCGGAACGCGCATCCCCTTCCTCCTGAGCTGGCAGGGTAAAGTCGCGCCGGGAACCTCTGATGCCCTGGTGTGCCAGGTGGATCTGTATGCCAGCATTGCGCAACTGATCGGCGCAGAACTGCCTGACACTGCCGCGCCGGACAGCGAGAATCTGCTGCCGGCATTCATCGGGCAATCAGCGATCGGCAGAACGGAACTGATCACCGAGGGGATTGGGACAAGGACAGCTTTTCATCGGGAAAGCTGGGTACTAATCCCGCCATACCATGGGCCGGCCATCAGCCCTACTACCGGCATCGAACTTGGAAATAGTGATCGTCCGCAGCTATACGACCTTTCACGGGATATCTCGCAGATGAAGAACCTGGCCGAGGAGCAGCCGCAGCGTGTGGCGTCCATGACGAATCGGCTGGAGGAATTAAAACGCACAACTCGCACGCGGGGAGAATGCGCGTAAGGCGGACTGCCCTTGTGCTGCATCGCCTCGATGCCTTTAATGCTCCCTGCGACGAAAGAAAACTGGAGTGAATATGTCCGCCACCGCCCGAATTGTCCCCGAGGTACCGAAGCCAGGCGAGATAATCCCGCTACTGATCGACACTGATGCCGCCAATGAGATCGACGACCTTTACGCCGTGACTCTGGCGTTTGCCGCACCTGATCGATTTGACATAGTCGGCTTTGTTGCCACCCACTTTGCCGCCAAGGCCGGCCCGGAAAGTACTCAGCAATCGTATGATGTGCTGCTGGAGCTGTTCGAGGCCGCCGACGTTAAGGGGCGCTACCCGCTATTCCGTGGCGGCCATCCCATTCGCTACCCCCGCACACCTGAGGACAGTGAAGGCGCCAGGTTCATCATCGAGGCTGCCCGGCGCTACAGTCCTGAGAATCCTCTATGGGTCGTCGTGCTGGGAGCGGCGAGCAACATCGCAAGCGCCCTGCTGCTCGCTCCCGATATTGGTCCCAATATACGCGTGCTGTTTCACGGGCGAAGCGAAGAAACCTGGCCTGAGAAAACGCGACAGTTCAACGTGTACGGCGACATCATCGCGGTGCAGACGCTTCTTACGAGCAATGTCCCGCTGGCCTGGTTTGACACCGGTACCAGGCTCTGTGCCGATATGCAGACCACTGAGCAGAACCTTTCCCCCATCGGCCGGATAGGCAAGTACCTGCACGAATACCGCTATCGGGAGGGATATTTCCAGCGGCCAGACAAGGGATTTTTCGATCTCGGCGACATTGCCTGGCTTATCGATCCATCACTTTGCGATGCGTCGGTCATCAACGCACCGGCATTGCAACGCTGGATGGATTTCCAGCAGACCGACAAGTTTGGAAAGATTCTGCATGTGGGCAACATCAGGCCAGAAGCAACCTGGCAGTTGTTCTATGATCGCCTTCATCGGCACTTTCTGAGATAATCGCCCTTCAATTTCAGTGCATTCGTTCATTGCCAACCAGAACATGAAAATCGGAACCTACTACTACCCCGAACAGTGGCCGCGCGAGCAGTGGGAGCGCGACTTTGACACCATGCAGCGTATGGGGCTCCAGATCGTCCACATGGGCGAGTTTGCCTGGTTCGACATGGAGCCGGAAGAAGGAAAGATCAATCTCGACTGGCTGGCCGAGTGCGTGGAGATGGCCGCCAGGCGAGATATGAAGGTCATCCTCTGCACTCCAACGGCAGCGCCGCCAATCTGGCTGGTGGAGAAGTACCCGGAGATACTTCCGGTCGACCAGTACGGCAGGCGCAAGAGGTTTGGCGGCCGACGCCACTACAACCCCCTCGCCCCCGCCATGATCCAGGCCGCCAAGCGCATCGTAACGGCGCTGGCGGATCGATTTGGCCAGCATCCGGCCATCATCGGATGGCAGATCGACAACGAGTTCTGCGGCGAGTTCGATCAATCAGAGTTGACACACCAGGTGTTCCAGTCATGGCTGGAGGAGAAGTACGGCACCATCGAGAAGCTCAACGCCGCCTGGGGAAACCAGTTCTGGACCAGCTATTACACCGACTTCTCACAGATCCACATGCCTCCTGAGCGTTTCTCGCTGGGTACGAATCCCCACCAGCGACTGGACGCGTCGCGATTCTGGTCCTGGTGCTTCGCCCAGTTCGCCAAGGTACAGGCACAGATCCTGAAACCGCGCGTCGGCAATCGCTTTATCACCACCAACTTCATGCCGCTCTGCCCGGACGCCAATCCCGACGATTTCGCCGAGGACCTGACTCTGTATGCCTGGGATGCGTATCCGGTTGGTGACGTCAAGCCAACAACCGACCAGACCTTCCGCATGGGCGATCCGGCGCTGATGTCGCTGGTACACGACCAGATGGCGTCATACACCGGCCGCTGGTGCCTGATGGAACTTCAGCCAGGGCAGATCAACTGGAACCAGATGCCCGTGCTGGTGTATCCCGGGGCGATCAGGCTGTGGATATGGACGGCACTTGCGCACGGGGCGGAGTTCGTCACGACATATCGCTTCCGCCAGCCCCGCTTCAACACCGAGATGTTCCATCACGGGCTGATCACCCTCGACGGTGTGACGCCCTCTACCGGCGGCAGGGAGTTCCAGCAGACTGTATCAGAAGTTCGCAGGCTGGACCCGGCCAAGCTGGCTGGTGCAGCGCAACCGTCAGGAAAGTCGCACAAGAAGAGCGTCGCAACACCGCAGGCTCCTGATCGACCCGCCATCGCACTTTACCTTGACTTCCAGCAGCTCTGGTACTACCAGACTCTCCCGCAGTCGCGGCGATGGGACTATCGCAGTATGCTGGTAAATCTCTACGGGGCGATGCTGCGGCTTGGCGTGGACGCCAGGGTGATTCGTCCCGGCCAGAAGATTCCATCAAATGTGCGCCTGCTGGTTGTACCGGGTGTGCAAATGGTCAGCGAGGCGATGATAAATAGCTGGCGCGAGTACCTGGCGGCCGGCGGAAACCTGCTGATCACCTGCCGCACAGCTCTGATGGACATGAACGGACAGTTCTTCGAAGGTCCGCTTGCCGCCCCGATAGCGGACCTTATCGGCGGAAGCATAGACGCCTATGACTGTCTGCCTGAGGGCCTGGCAGGCCAGGTTGAGATGGATGATGTGCAGTATCCGTGGGGAGTCTGGGGTGACCTCCTGTACGCCGAGGAGGAGACGAAGATCCTCGCCAGCTATGCCAACCAGTTCTACGCTGGAGCGGCTGCCGTGATTCAGAAGAAGCACGGCAACTCAACGGTGACCTATTGCGGCGTGTTCCCGGAGGAAGAGTTCGCCGATGCGCTGATGGAGAAGCTGGCCCGGCAGATTCAGCTTCCGATCCACCCCACACCCAGGCGCGTCTACATTGCCAGGTGCGGCTCCTACCGCATATGCCTGAACTACCAGAGTCAGCCTTACACCCTGGAGGTTCCGGAAGACACGCACTTTGTAGTGGGATCGAGAATCGTTGAGGCGGCTGACGTCGCGGTCTGGGAAGAGCAATCCTGATGCATGCCGAAAGGCGGGATCAGTCTTCTCCTTCACCGGCGGCGCGAACCGTCATCTGGGCAAATGGAGCATAGCCGCGGCAGAGGTTGAGTGAATCTTCCGGCGAATACTGCGGATGGAGCCTCATTGCGCGCAGCAAGCGCTCGATCCCCCTGCCGACACCCCAGGTGCTGCGGATGCCGTCCAGGTCCACGAGTACCGGGAACGGCCCGGTTGGGTCGTCAGTGCGGATGATCCAGTTCGTGGACTTGGCATCCCAGTGATAAAGCCCCCACGACTCCAGTCTGCGCAGAAGCGCGCCACAGCGGTGAAACAGACTCCGGCGGTCGGCGGTTTCCAACTGGTCCAGGTCAAGCTCGCTTAGCATCTGGCCCTTCACCTTCTCAAACACGATGATGGCGTCGGTCGCGTAACCGAGCGTGCGCTTCTCCATAAGCAGCAGCGGCCAGGCACAGGGTATGTCGCGGAAGATGCAGCGCCAGCTCTTAAGCCACGCCCGCCTGGCGCGGGCACCCCGTCCAATCTCGTTGATATAGCGGAACCAGTACTTGCGCCTGGGCCGCTTCACGATGACAGGTAGCGGCTTGCCGCCGACGATCAGTTCCCCCTCCAGGACATCGCCGCTTCGCGAGCGCTTGAGCACTGTGAGCTGATCACTCTCGATCTTTCCCAGCAACGTTCGCCATGCATCCAGCCACTGCGCAGTTTCAAACCGGCTTTGGCTGAACTTCGCCCATCGCCGCGGGAGCTTGGCCTTCTTGAAGCAGACTCCCGACCAGTTCCGATCGCGCAACCTGCCGAAGTATTTGTTGTCACCCCATATGCGTTTCATCTGCTTGCGCACGGCTCGCGCCGCTGCCTTGTTCCTCGCCGGCAGCTTGCCTCCCGGGCCGAGTTCATTCCAGCCACGCTGCAGATCGGTGCGAGTAACAAAGCCAGATGCGCTTCCAGCGAGCGCCTCGACATCCTTCATGAGGATGCCGCGCTTGTGAACGGGATAGGCGTCGATCAGATAGAGCTTCCCCTCTCTCACGAGAAAGTTTCCAATGTGCAGATCGTCATGGCCAAGCCCGGCTCTGCCCATGGCCTTCAGCAGGTCGATCATCTGCAGCACAAGCTGGCGATGGTTGGGAACGTCGGTGCCGCGCATGTGTGCATCAACCACAAGGTCCAGCAGGTTGATCGACGGCTCGATCGCCTCGATCAGCACCGCGTCGCCGCGCTCGCCGTTGATGTTGAGCCCCATCAGCACACTGTGTGCGCGGGCGGAAGGCACGCCCGCCTTCTGCAGCCATTGCAAGCGCAGGAACTCGCGCATCGCCAGGCTGCCACCATGTCCAATGCGCCGCCAGCGGTTCGCCTTCTCCGGGTAGAACTTGAGGTAGAAGACTTCCCTGTCGACCGCGACACGCCAGACCTTGCGGTAAGGGTAATCCTTGACGATCCTGCCGTATCGCGGGAGATCTCTCAGGACTGATTCGAGCAGCTCCGGAGTCATCAGGTGTTGCTTCCAAACAGGATGCTGCCAAGGCGAATGATGGTGGCGCCCTCCTGAACAGCGATCTCAAAGTCCTCGCTCATTCCCATGGATAGCTCCGTGAAGCTGTCACCGACGAATCCCGCCCGCTTGATATTCTCAAACGCCTCGCGCGTGCGAGCGAAGGTGCGGCGGATGATGTCCGTATCCTCGGTGAGTGGCGCCATGCTCATCACGCCGCGCAGATCCAGGTGCGGAAGCCTGGCCATGTCCTCCGCCAGCTGCATGTAGCTGTCCAGCGAAGCGCCGAACTTCTGGTGCTCCTCGCCGGCATTGATCTGCAAGAGCACGATGGCTTTCCTGTCCACCCGTGCGGCTTCCTTCTCGATCTCGTTCGCCAGCCGCAGGCTGTCGACGCTGTGGATCATGTGGACTATCGAGAGCACATCGCGCACCTTGTTGCGCTGGACGTGGCCGATCATGTGCCAGCGCACATTTGGGTTGGGCCCAACGGCGACGGCATGCGATTCAAGCACCTGCGATCGGTTCTCGCCAAGATCGTACTGGCCGGCCTCGATCGCCTCGAAGATCTGGTGTTCGGTGGCGGTCTTGGTGACCGCAACAATCTTGACATCCTCAGGACGCCGCCCGGATTTGCTGCACGCGTCCTCTATGCGATCCTTTACCTGCGCTATTCTTTCCGCAAAAGACATCTCGTTCCCTGCTGAAGTCCGCAACCTGTCACGGCCGCATTGTACGGATTTACTCGCATAAGTGCACCGAATATGCAAGTTGACTAACCGAACGAATCACTGCCGCGCGCGATGCATGGCTTGCAGCAAGTGCCGGGAAAAACAGCACCAATAGAAGAATACAATAAAAAAGAAGGCAAAACAGTAAAAATCGCGTCTG
>JAKORQ010000162.1 GCA_029777755.1 Planctomycetota bacterium | reverse complement strand
CGCGACATACTCGCGAACCGCCGTCTCCACATCGGGGGTCACGGTGCCGGCCTTCGGCGAGGGCATCAGGCCCTTGGGACCGAGCACCTTACCGAGGCGGCCAACAAACCGCATCATGTCGGGGGTTGCGATGGCGACGTCAAAAGCGGTGAAGTTTTCCCGCTCGATCTCCTGGACGAGAGCCTGTCCGCCGGCCTTGAGGGCACCGGCGGCCAGTGCCTTCTCCACGAGGTTGTCAGGGCAGAAGCAGATCACGCGATTCGTCTTGCCCACGCCGTGAGGCAGGGAAATCGAACCGCGAATCATCTGGTCTGCCTGCTTGGGATCAATCCCCAGAGAGAAAACCAGCTCAACCGTCTGGTCGAATTTGGTGGGGTTAAACGACTTTACCAGCTCGATTGCCTGCTCCAGCGACACAGCCTTGTCGATCGCCTTCTTGGCGGCTTCCCTGTATCGCTTGGAACGTGTAGTGCCAGTTGGCATCGCGTTGCGCTCCTCTATCCGGTCTTGTTCAAGCCGACCGGCGAAGCTCCCACTGTTATGGGCCGTGGTAAGCCCGTTCGTACTGTCACATCCGGCTCCCGCCACTGTAGCGCCGATAGGTCAGCCCCGTGCCGCGCCACATGCAGGATCCGCCGCTATCCCTCGACGACAATGCCCATGGTGCGGGCGGTGCCGGCGATGATGCGAGCGCCTGCTTCCTCGTCAAAGCAGTTCAGGTCCTTGATCTTCTTGCGGGCGATCTCGCGGCACTTCTCCATGGTGATGGTGCCGATCTTGTTCTTATTAGGCTCACCCGAGCCCTTCTCAGACTTGACCGCTTCCTTCAGCAGAACCGAGGCCGGCGGGCTCTTAACCTCGAAAGTAAAGGTCCTGTCTTTGTAGACAGTGACCACCACGCCGACAACCTGGCCCTTGAGGGCCGCGGTCGCCGCGTTGAACTGCTGAATGAACTGCCCCGGGTTCACGCCATGTTGACCCAGCGCCGGACCAATTGGCGGGGCAGGCGTAGCGGTGCCGCCGGGAGCCTGAAGCTTGAACTGTACTGAGATCTCTTTCTTCGCCATAGCGTCACTCGATCACTTTCGCTTCAACATGCCGCCGTCCGGGCGACGTCGGCATCTCAACCATGTTCTCTTCTGGTTGCTGCCGCATGCTCCCGGAGAAGCTGACAAGCTGCACAAGCCTGTACACCGGCACGGTCAGCAGTAAAAGGGCGATGATACTAACGATAATCATCACTACTGACAAGAGCAGCAGCACCAACCCGGGAATCGCCGCCACTGCCACGCACATCCTCGCCCATGGCGCAAGCGACACAAATCCCGAACGGACCGTGCCAAACGTATTGATATATTGAAAGACGTTCATCAGGTATTGCCGCCATTATCACAATGGCCGGCCATCCCACAAGCTGAGCCATTGACCCCACAGGGCCCGCAGGAATACCCCACGCACGTCTGGTTAGCAGCATAACCCGCGCCAGGATGCGCTACGTGACGGGAGAAGTGCAGCCTTCTCGATCAGCCGGCTGCGCGTTATCAAAGAAGTGCCTCCACCTCTATCAGCACATCGTTCTCATCCGCCTCGTACAGGTCATGGCCGGGGCCACCATGCAGCGTGTCGGTGAAGAGGATGTGTGAGAAGGCATAGATGACATCATCCCCTTCCTGGCCGAACGCCAGGTCGGCTCCCGCCCCACTGTTGATGGTGTCGTTTCCCGCACCACCATAGATAGTGTCGGCCTTGCCCTTACCCTCTATATAGTCGTCCCCAGCGCCTCCACGGATGCAATCCATGCCGTTGCCACCGTAAAGCGAGTCATTGCCGGCCCCGCCGTTGATGGAGTCTCTCCCGATCCCGCCAAAGATCTGGTCATCACCCGGACCGCCGCTGAGAGTGTCTCCACCGAAGTTGCCGTAGATGGTGTCATTTCCCGCCCCGCCGGAGATCACGTCGTGCCCCGCGTCACCAAACAGGAGGTCATCTCCGCTGCCGCCGATGATCGTGTCATTTCCTTCCCCGCCGTAGACGGTCACGCCAAAGGGCACCCTCTCATCGACCAGTATCAGGTCATCTCCATCCAGGCCACTGATCGTTATGCTCTGCCCCGGAAGGATCAGATCGCCCGGCGTCCCATTGATGAACACCTGGAACCACTGCACCAACTGACCCGAATCCATCACCTCGACCGGCACCACCTCGATCGTGTCATTCCCCGCAGTGCCGCGAATATCGATAGCTGGGGCAATCGGATCGTCGGCTGGATCATCTGTAGGATCGTCCTCTGGCGGACTCTCGGCCTGGACCAGCGCAAAATCCCGGGCGCTACGACTGAACAACCTCCATCCCGCCGGAACCTCGATCTGGATGCTCCTGGTGTCTGCGCTCAGACCCTTGAACGCGTACATCCCGCCGGCATCCGTGAGCGTCCATGGTTCATTGGCATCGCGAGCTGCGTTGCCGTTGGCATCGACGTACACTATGACGTTGGCGATCCCCTGCTCGGCATCCCCCTCCCATGGACGCCCTGGCCCGTAGGCGCGCATCGGGTCATCCTGCCAGCCATTGCGATTGGCATCGACGAAGACACTTCCTGTAAATGGAACTTCCGAGGGCACCAGGTCCAGCACGAACGACACCTCGGCCGTCGCCCTGCCAGCAACGTACGTCACCGGAAGCGAATGACGCTGGCTCTCCTGCCATTGCGGGTCAAGATTCAGCAGATTCACCAGATACGTCCCCTCGGGCGGCGAAGAGAAGCGATAGTTTCCCTGAGCATCCGTCGTTGTCAGTGGCTCGCCGGGGTCGTATGCGCGGTCGCCGTCCAGGTCGAGATACACCTGCACGCCCGGTACTGGCGTTTCCCGGCCATTTATCCACGATTTCACCCAGCCGCCGATCCCCGAGCGCACCAGCGCAATATCCACCACCGGCGTGAAGCGATTGCTCGCAACCGTGACCGTGGTTGGCCGCCAGTCCACCTCCACCTGAGTAAAGCCATCGGGCACCACTACATCAACGCGATATGTCCCCGGCGGAAGCTGGCCGAAACTGAAGCTGCCGACGTAATCCGTAGTCGTTTGCGGCTCGCCGCTGTCGAGCACCCCGTTGGAATTTGCGTCGATGAAGACAACAATCCCCTCCATCCCTCTGCCCGGCCAATAGGATTGCGCCCCAGCCAGTTCGTCGTAAAAGACATGGCCGGTCAGCGGCGTTGATCGGGCGATGAAGAAGTCTGCCCGGCGGATGTCGTTCGACGCCAGCGCCGCCGTGAAGCGATCGGGGCTCTCCCCGTCAATCTCCCATCCCTCAGGCGGGATACAGATCACCGTATAGGTGCCGGCGGCCAGACCATAGAACGCATACTGGCCCGTCTCGTCGGTGATCACATTCCTCTCGCCGGAATCAAGACTGCCATTGCCGTTGGCGTCAATGAACACCACGCTGCCGGCCGGCATGGCCGGGCGATTATCGCCGTTCGCGAGCAAGACTCTCCCGGCTATCCCCGTGGAGCGCAGACGGAAATCCTTGTCCACATAACCACCGCTGGCCGGCACGATGTACGCCCCGCCGGCCGGGCTGTCCGCATACCATCCGTCCGGGACAATCACGCGAACGATGTACTGATATCCTTCTGGATAGACGCCCAGGTCATATCGGCCGGCGGAGTCTGTAACGGCGAAGCGCTCCGACTCGCCGCGCCTGCCGTCACCGTCCTCGTCGAGATACACGATCGTGCCCGGTAGACCGTTGAACCAGTTCTCGGTGGTCGAGTACCAAACCGAACCGGCCAGCAGGACGGGCACATCATGGCCATTGCCGATCTCGGAAGTATCCATCTGCAGGTCGGGACCGTCTCCCTGCCACGTCGGAAAGTACGCTGAGAGGTAGTCGTCTCCCAGCTCGCCGAACAATCGCAGATGCAGCGGGCCGGAAAGAGTTCGACCCGGCTCCATGGCGGAGTAGGCGCGTAGGGTGTCCGGTCCCGGGCCGCCATAGGCACTTACCTCGACGTCGCCAACCAGCCGCGCATGCTCGCCGGTGAAAGCAACAGCGAACTTGTCGTCGCCGTCCCCCATGCGGGCCTCAGCGCGAACGCCGCCCGTGCGATCGGTGAAGGTGATGGACGCTGTGTCATCGCCAGCTCCCATGTCGTAGGAGATGACCACATCCGACTCAACAACCTGGCAGAACTGCGCCTTTACGTCATCGTTTCCAGCGCCGGCCGACACCGAGAGATGGAAATTGCCCTGGTAGATGCGGGCCTGCTCGCCGCCGCCCCAGGCAGTGGTCATCACAAAGCTGTCATTGCCCGCGCCCAGTCCGACATGGACGCGGGTGACAGACACACTCTGGCTTTGAAAGCTGAGCACCACACGGTCATCGCCAGCGACCATGTAAATCTCGATTGCCTTCACATTGGCATACCCAAGCTGGATATCCTCTGGTCCTGTGTAAGACCCCTCACCATCCATGTCGATTGAGACGCGCAGCGGCGGGCCGAGATCCCCCTGCTCAACGATCTGCACCGTCTGGTTCCGCTCATCGCCGACGATGCGCAGCGTTTCCCCGTCAAAATCGACCGAAAGCAGCAATCGCCGCTCAAGCCTCTCCATCACACAGTTGCAGGCGGAGAGAACGGGTTGCAGACGCGTCGATCCAGCCTTCGCACTCGACCGCATGATCAAAACCTCCCCTGCTCGGGTATGGCCGCAACGTTACGACATGCAAGCGGCATACCGGGCTGAGCTTTTCGGCTTACTACATGAGTGGCGGGCACATATGACGGGGCTGGCTCTTGCCCGGGCGGGTGTCAGTGTGTCGCCGGACGACAGTATTTCCTGCATCAGCATGGGGCAGGTGCTTTATTTGCAGCTGGTTCAGCCGTATCCTTTTCCTGAAGGTCTTCGTAATACCAGTATGCCTGAACTGCCCGAAGTACAGACCGTTGTCAGCACGCTCTCTCCCCGGACGACCGGGGCAACCATCGTGGGCGTCGACATCCTGCGCAGCGACTACGTTTTGCCCCCGGGAACTAACGTGCGCGAGAAGCTGCTGAAGCATCGCGTAGTCAGCGTTCATCGCCGGGGCAAGCGCATCATCTTTCAGCTCGACAACGAGAAGCGATTTCTGATCCACCTGGGCATGACCGGGCGGCTCACCATGGAATGCCCGGGCGCTGCGCGGCTGCTGCATACGCATGTCGTGCTTTCCCTTCGTGACAGTTCGGGCAACGCCTTTGAACTGCATCTGCGCGATCCCCGGCGATTCGGACGATTCGTCTGGCTGGAGGATGATCCGGGAGAAAGCGGCCTGGGGCCTGAGCCATTGACCATCACGCCGAATGAGTTCTGCAGGGTGCTTGCCTCCAGCCGCCGGCCGATCAAGTCGCTCCTGCTCGACCAGGAGAAGATCGCGGGCCTTGGGAACATCTACGCCGATGAGGCGCTGTATCTCGCACAGATACATCCCCTTACTCCCTCCGACCAGATCGATGCGGAGTCCGGCAAGGCGCTGTGCCGTGCGGTGAAGCAGGTGCTCAAGCAGGCGATCAAGCACCGCGGCAGTACCCTGCGCGACTACGTCGATGCCCAGGGAGAAAAAGGCGGATTTCAGCTTCTGCACAATGTTTACGATCGGGCAGGCGAACCCTGCCGCCGCTGCGGAACAGAGATCGCCCGTATCGTCCTGGGCGGACGTTCAACTTGCTTTTGTCCGGCCTGCCAGGCAGCGCCTGAGCTCGCTGTGCCTAAAAACTAGGCAAGCAAATTGCTCAAGCACTCGCCCCCGAGTAACATTCAGGAATGCCAATTGAGGTTGCGCCTGAACTGAGGGCTGAGCTCAGTGCCGTCCTGGATCTGTGTGACATCGCCGACAGCACTGGCGACTTCGCGGAGGGTTTTGTCCGCGTAATGCGCGTTCTCGCCCGGCATCGTGCCTATCACCGGGCCTGCATGCTGCTTCTGGATGAAGCCACGGGAAAACTCTCGCCGGTCGCATCCTTTGGTCTTACCGGCAACGAGTCTGACAAGGGCCGATACCTCCCCGGCGAAGGGGTGATAGGGCACGTCGCCGAGACCGGCCGGCCGCGGGTGATCAACGATGTCCGTAAGGAGCCGGATTTCCTTAACCGTACCGGCCGGCAGTTGCCCGAATCCGAATCCTCACCGCTGAGCTTCGTCTGCGTACCGCTGCGCCTGGAGGGATACACCATCGGCGTAATCTGGGCCGATAAGACATTTGAGGGCGAGGCCGATCTCCAACTTGACCTGGCCCTGCTGGAGATCGTTGGTGCGATCATGGCGCAGGCCGTCCGCGTTGAGCGGATGGTGATGCGCGACCGGAAGGAGTTTCTCGCCTCCACGGCCGAGTTCCGCTCCAAGGCCCGCGAGAACTACAACTTCGAGGGGATCATCGGCGATGCCCCTGCCATGCAGGAGGTCTTCGCCACCGTCGGGCAGGTCGCCAGCTCACGGGCCACCGTGCTGCTGCTGGGCGAGACCGGCACGGGCAAGGAGATGATCGCCAAGGCGATCCACATGAACTCGCCCCGGCGAAACAACGCCTTCATCCGCGTAAACTGCGGGGCGCTCACCGGCACCCTGCTTGAGTCGGAACTGTTTGGGCATGCCCGTGGCTCGTTCACCGGTGCCATCCGCGACAAGCTCGGGCGCTTCGAGATGGCCGACGGCGGCACCATCTTCCTCGACGAGATCGGCACGCTCAGCCCTGAACTGCAGGTGAAGCTCTTGCGCGTGCTACAGGAGCGCGAGGTGGAGCGCGTGGGCGAGGGTCGCCCGATCAAGATCGACGTTCGCGTGAT
>JAKORQ010000015.1 GCA_029777755.1 Planctomycetota bacterium | reverse complement strand
CGCGATCGTCAGGCGGAGAGGCGTGACCATCGACGCGATGTCTGCTCGCTCAACGAGGAGGTCGACGCCGGCGAAGTCAAGCCGGTGCAGCGTCTGACCACCATCAGCCAGGACGATCAGGACGCCCGCACGGGCAAGTATGCGCGCCCCGCCGAGGAGCGTGCCCATCTACAGCTCGACATGGAATCGGTGCTCGATGGCCTGACGCCCGAATTGCGGCAGGTCGCCGAGATGCTGAAGACCAAGTCCATCTCCCAGGTCGCCCGCGAGCTGGGCATCCCGCGTTGCACCTGCCGCGATAAATACATGACGCAACTGCGTGAGGTCTTCGCGGCCAAGGACATGGACGACTACCTAGCGAGTTAAAATGACCATCCGCTACACCTACTACCTCATCGGCATCTTCTTGGGCGTCCTGCTGGCGTTCGCGAAGGGGCGGAAGCTGGATGACGAATCAAGATGAGGCACCCCGGCCGGCCGTCGTGCGCCCACTGCTTGTCAGTGCGCATGGAGATGATCTGCGCGTCATCGCCCCACCAGCCGCCCACGGTCATGGCATCGAGCACGGCCTTGATAAGGTTGTCGCAATCGGGCTTTTGCGTGTGCGCCAGGGGCGCGGAGGCCCTGAGCTTCCCCGCGTTCCTTCCGCTGCCATAGTGCCCCTTGGGGCGTGGCATGTAGAAGGAAACTGCGATCTCCAGCGGGCCGGTCAGCGGGGCGGCCGGCCGATGCTCGTTCGCCTGGGCGATGATCGCGGCTTTCCAAGCATCTGCGCCGCCGTTGTCGTATACGCCAGCACGAACAGCCGCACCGAACTTGCGAGCCCACGCGCGCGGTCGAGGTTGGGGCTTGGGCTCGCCTGAGACGAAGAAGCGGATGGTGTTCATGGCTTGTTTCTCCAGTAGTTCCCCTGCTCCAAGACATCAACTGAATAAAACCGCATGTACTGGAACTCCGTGCGCATCACCCATGCGGTATTGCGTATGCCAGTCTTGTCTTTGAGCACCAGCACTTCGGTGTACTCCGGACCGTGCTGATCCTCCCCGTACTGCGGCTGGTGGTAGCTCTCCCGATGCAGGCCAATGACAACATCCGCCTGATTCTCGAGCTCACCCGAGTCGCGCAGATCGCTCAGCTTTGGCCGCTGGTCGGGACGGTTGGTATTTCCCCGGTTG
>JAKORQ010000161.1 GCA_029777755.1 Planctomycetota bacterium | reverse complement strand
GCAGCCGATACTACCATGCCGGAGCTTCACGTGTTGAGTATTTCGCAACCCGTTACGCCTAGAAGGTGAACGTGTCGGGGTGAGCACCGAAGCGCTTGTCCTGGTCCAGGGCGTCGAGACTGGCCATCTCCTCGCCGCTAAGCTCGAAATCGAAGATGGCGGCATTGGCGGCGATGCGCTCGCGGTTCACGCTCTTGGGGATAACCACGCTGCCCTTCTGCAGCGCCCAGCGCAGGGCAACCTGCTGCGGCGACTTCCCATGCTTCTCGCCCAGTTTGCACAGCAGCTCCACCTCGCCGGCATGCCCCTGCATCAGCGGGCTCCAGGCCTCGTGCTGGATCTTGTGCTCGCGGCAGAAATCCAGCAGTTCCTGCTGCCGCAGCAGTGGATGGAACTCCACCTGGTTCACCTGCGGCACAACACTCGCGTCGGAAAGCAGGTCCTTCAGGTGATGGATGAGGAAGTTGGATACGCCAATGGCGCGCGTCCGCTTCTGCTCGTAGAGCTTCTCCAGCACCTTCCAGCAGCGGCGATACTGCCCTTTCACCGGCCAGTGGATCAGGTACAGGTCCACATAGTCGGTTCCCAGCTTCTTGAGCGACTGGTCAAAGGCGCGAAGAACGGCATCGTCATTACCTTCGCGCTGCACGTCGTTCCAAAGCTTGGTGGTGATGAACAGGTCCTCGCGCTTCACCGGCAACTGGGGCAGCACCCTGCCGATGGCATCCTCATTACCGTAGATGGCCGCCGTATCGATGTGGCGGTAGCCAATCTCCACGGCCCAGCGGACGGCGTTTTCCACCGCGCCCTCGGTGCTCTTCCACGTACCCAGCCCCAGCACGGGCATCTTCACCCCGTTACTCAGTGTCACAGTCGAGAAAAGATCCATCGGCAAATCGCTCCTTGGTTCGAAATTGACGCCCCATCATAGCACATTACCGGCCGGGGTGACGCCTGCATGCAGTCCATATGGTGCATGGCAGTTGCCCGATGGCGGCAATCTCGTTCTAATCGCCCTGCCGCCGTGGAAAGCGGCAAGGAGAAAGGAATCAGGAATATGGCCAGTGAATGTGAGATCCGGAACTGGGTCGCCAAGGCCGTCGAGCAGACGCCGGTATTCGACCTGCACACGCATCTGTACCCCGCCAGCTTCGAGAAGCTGATGCTCTGGGGCATCGATGAGCTCTTGACCTACCACTACCTCATCGCCGAGACCATGCGCCTCACTGATGTGAGCTATGGCGACTTCTGGAGCATGGACAAGTCGCGCCAGGCGGAGCTTATCTGGCAGACGCTATTCATCGATCATGCCCCCATCAGCGAGGCCTGCCGCGGCGTGCTGACGGTGCTGGAGAAGCTGGGCGTCGACACCTCCAGGCGTGACCTTGGCAAGATCCGCAAGTTCTTCGCCAAGCAGAAGCCGGAGAAGTATGTCGACACGGTCTTCAAGCTGGCCAACTGCTCGGCCGTGGTGATGACCAATGACCCGCTGGATCCTGTCGAGCGCGGCTACTGGGAGAGCGTCTCGAGGATCGACGATCGCTTCAAGACCGCGTTGCGCATCGACCCGGTGCTGCTGAACTGGCCGAAGGTGGCCGATCAGCTCTCCGAGCTTGGCTACAAGGCTAAGGGCAATCTCTCCGGCAAGACGATCGCGGAGGTCCGCCGCTTCCTGGAGGACTGGATCGATCGCCTTGATCCTCTGTATGTCGCCTGCTCGCTGCCGCCTACCTGGCGCTACCCGGACAAGTCGTTCACCACCCGCGTGCTGGATGAAGCGGTGCTGCCGATCGCGCGGGAGCGCAAGCTGCCGTTTGCCATCATGGTGGGCGTGACGCGACAGGTGAACCCGCAGCTCAAGCTGGCCGGCGACGCGGTGGGCAAGAGCGACATCGAGAGCGTGCATCGCCTGTGCGCTGGGAATCCCGACAACAAGTTCATGTGCACCATGCTGGCGCGGGAGAATACCCACGAGCTGGCGGTGGCCGCCCGCAAGCACCGCAACCTGCTGGTATTCGGCTGCTGGTGGTTCCTCAACAACCCCAGCATCATCGAGGAGATGACCCGCATGCGCATGGAACTGCTGGGCGAGAGCTTCGTCCCGCAGCACTCTGACGCCCGCGTGCTGGACCAGATCATCTACAAGTGGAGCCACAGCCGGCAGATCATCGCCAAGGTGATGGCCGACAAGTACGTCGACCTGGCGGCGGCCGGCTGGAAGGTGACCAGGCAGGATATCCAGCGCACCGCTGAGAACTTCCTGTCGGGCACTTTCACGAAGTTCCTGGAGCGTTAAGCCTCCCGGGGCCGCACGGCAAGCGCGAGGCAGCTCGCGCAACGCCATTTGCCTCGCATCCGTGCATTTCCGTGGTACACTACTCAAGCAAACTCAAGGGAGGGCCGCGGCGAAGGCCGTGGCCCTCTGTACTTGCGCAACTTATACGGGTCGCCGCGGGCACGTGATGCTTCAGGCATTTTCCGCGACATGGGGTAATGCACGGGGTGCTGGATATGAGTACTGCGAGTGATGAGCTGGTCTGGTTTGATGGTTCGGTCATGCCCCTTTCCCAGGCGCGCATCGGGCTGGAAGATCGTGGGTTCAACTTCGCCGACGGGGTATATGAGGTAGTTCGCTTCTACCGTGGCCGGGCCTTTACGCTGCGCGAGCACCTGGAGCGGCTGGAGCGCTCTGCTCACGAGATCTTCCTGCATCTTCCCATCAGCCTGGAGCACCTGGCGGATGAGATCCGCAAGCTCATCTCGCTCTCGCACATCGAGGAAGGAATGGTCTATCTCCAGCTCACCCGCGGGCAGTCGAAGCGGCAGCATCCGTTTCCCGAGGCGGTTAAGCCGACGCTGTTTTTCTTCTGCCGACCGGTGGCCCCGGCGTGGGCTCCCGGCGAAGGTGAGGGTTGCAGCATCATCAGCGTGGAGGATGAACGCTGGCATCGCTGCTATATCAAGTCCATCGCCCTGCTGCCCAACGTGCTGGCCAAGAACAAGGCGATCAGCGCCGGCCACGATGAGGCGGTTTTCATCCACGAAGGCAAGGTGATGGAGTGCTCGGCCTCCAACATCTTCTGTATCAGGGATGGCGTCATCTACAGCAGCCCGGTGGGCCCGAAGGTGCTGCCGGGAATCACGCGGCTGGTGCTCATGCGTATCGCCGAGCGCCTCGGCATCTCCTTCCGCGAGGAGGCGCTGCCCCTGGAAGAGGCGCTTGCGTCGGATGAGGTATTCATCACCTCCACCACCCGTGAGCTGTCATGGGTGCGGCAGTGGGATGGCCAAACCATCGGCGATGGCAAGTGCGGGCCGATCACGCGGCAGTTGCACGAGGCTTACCTGGAAGAAGTGGAAGACGAGATCGGCTCCGTGGTGGCGGCATAGCCGCTAGCGCAGGCGAGTGCCCAGGTACTCCAGCACCAAGTCGATGTTCACATTGCCGCGGATGTACTGCTGCGCCTGGGAGATGTCATCGATCATGCGGCATATGCGCAGGCGAACGGCGTTGTCGACATCGGCCGCGAGCTGACTTCGCAGGTAGTCGGCCGCCAGCGTGGTGAGCAGGACAACCGCTTCGCGCATCGCCTGGTCCTTGCTGCAGCCCGGATCGCGCTCCTGCTCCCTCTCCACCTGCTGCTTGGCTGCCTCGGAAAGAAACGCCGGCAGATCCTCCACCGCCCGCCCGGCCACGATGGCCGACAGCCGCTGATGCAGCGGAGTAGCCCGCGCCACGATGCCATCCTCAGCCCACTGCAGCGCCAACCCCAGCGATCCCTGCGCCATGTGGGCGGCCAGTTCCGCCGTACGGGGATCGATCCCCTTCTCGGCCAGGCGGCTCACGATCAGCTCATCCGGCAGAGACGAGAAGCGGATCGTCTGGCAGCGGCTGCGGATGGTCGGCAGCAGCGACTCAGGCTGGTCGGTAAGCAGGATGATCAGAGTCCTGCCCTGCGGTTCCTCCAGCGTCTTGAGGATGGCGTTGGCGGCATCACGGGTCATGGTCTGCGCCTCTTCCAGCACGAAGACCTTGCCCTGCCCCTTGGTCGATTTGCGCGAAGCAGGCTCAAGCAGATACTCGCGCACCACGTCGATCGAGAGGTCGCGTGCCTTGGAGTCCTTCTTGGTCAGGCGGATGAGCTGGCGGTAGATCAGGTGATAATCCGGGTGCGTACCGGCCCCGACCAGGTGGCAACTGTTGCACCGGCCACAGGCATCATCAGCCTGCGGATCCTCACATAGGAACCAGCTTGCCAGCGCCCGCGCCGTGGTCCCCTTTCCCACCCCGGTCGGCCCGGCGAAGATCAACCCGTGCGGCAGGCGCTGTGCCTGCCACGCCTGGCGAATCTGCCGGATCGCCTCATCCTGGCCGAAGATGTCTCGAAGATACAGCAAGCGCAACTGTTATATACCAATCCGCACCGCTACTGAAATCAGCAGCGTTTTATCTATCCGTCGGCGAGGACAGCAGCTATGCTGTTTCTGTTAACTTGCACAATCTTCTGGAGAAAACGTCATGCGAACCGTCATGGGGATCCTCGTCAGTGTCCTTCTTCTGGCCAGTGGCGCTGTTGCCGAACTGGTAGCCAATCCCGCCTATGAGAATTGGTCGAAGTTCAAGCCCGGCACCAGCATCAGCTACCGGCAGAACACCAATATGGGCGCGGGCATGTCGATGCAGATGGACATCACACAATCGCTCAAGGAAGTGACTGAGGAGAAGGCCGTGGTGGAAGTCGCCATCAGCAACTCGATGCTGCCCGGCGGCTCGCAGACTCACACGCAGGAAGTGCCCGCGAAGGTGGAGAAGGAGAACGCGGTGAGCTTCACGCAACTGCCCCCGGGCATGGAAGGTGAAGCCAAGTCGCTGGGCAAGGAAAAGGTGAAGGTCGGCGAGACGGAATACGAGTGCGAGGTCACGCAGATCAAGGGCGTGATGCAGGGCATCTCGGCCGAGGGCAAGAGCTGGACCAGCGACCAGGTTCCCGGCGGCCTGGTGAAGATGGAGATGAAGGCAACCGGCGAACAGGGAGCCGTCGACACCAACATGCAGCTCACCAAGATCGACATCAAGTAAGCACGCATCGGTGGAAGAATCCAGCAGCGCCGGCGGCGACCCGCCGGCGCTTGCTTTTTGGGCAAAGCAGAGCAGTTCCGCCGGAGCTGAGAGAGCTAGACTAAGGGGATCCTCGGCGAAGATTCGCCGATGGACCCACGGGGATCGGCGAACGCATGTTGAGCATCCTTCTTCACCACGAAGCAACGAAGCGACGAAGCGACACGATCGTGCTCACGCACCATCCCACATTCTTCGGTTCCTCGTTTCGTCATGGTGAAGGATCGGAGCCTGTGCCGCCCGCGCAATCGCGATCCCACGGGTTGAGGCCGACCTGCTCTACTTGTTCAAGTCTCCACCAAGACCTCAGTGCCTGATCCTCACCTCCAGCGGCGAGCCCGTCTCCGCCTCGATGCGCAGGATCTGGCCCTCGTATGTCGCCTTTGCCGTGCGTGATGTCGTGACGCTGGAGGGCTGACGTTCGCACCAGAACGCCGCCACGCCGCCGTCGCGAATCTCCGCGACCAGCAGGTTCTCCTCAACAAGGCTGGAGCTGCGGATGCCGGCTGGCGCGTTGTACTTCTCGATCAGGCCCAGCGGGGCGATCCAGCCGCCCAGCACCGGCGAAACCACCGCCAGCTCGCTGCCCAGCTGTGGCAGCGTTACCTCGATCGTGTCGTTGTGGCCAAGCCGATTCACCTTGCCCGAGGTGTGCAGATAGACCACAAACTCCTGGCCGCAGATGTCATGGATATCCGCCG
>JAKORQ010000160.1 GCA_029777755.1 Planctomycetota bacterium | reverse complement strand
TGGGCCAACTGGCTGCGCGACAACCTGGTGGAGCTGGACAAGCTGCCCAACCCGCCGCAGTCTGAGGACGACCAGAGCGAGCCGCTGATCAAGCGTCAGCATGCCTTCGGGTACACCGTGGAAGAGCTGAAGATGATCATCGGCCCGATGGCCCGCGACGGCCAGGAGGCCATCGGCTCGATGGGTACCGATACGCCGCTGGCCTGCCTGTCGGATCGGCCGCAGCTTCTCTACAACTACTTCAAGCAGTTGTTCGCCCAGGTGACCAACCCTCCGCTGGACGCCATCCGCGAGGAACTGGTGACATCGCTGTACACCTACCTTGGGCGTGAAGGGAACCTGCTGGATGAGAGCCCGCGGCATGCCCGGCTGGTGAAGCTCAAGCACCCGATCCTCTCCAACTCCGAGCTGGAGAAGTTGCGCAGCCTGTCGCTGCCGGACATGAAGGCGGTGACGCTGCCGATGATCTTCAACGTCTACGATGGCGCTGAAGGCATGGAGAAGGCGGTTGAAGAGCTGTGCGAGAAGGCCGCTGCCGCCGTGAAGGATGGTGCTTCGATCCTGATCCTCTCCGACCGCGGCGTGGATCCGGAGCACGCTCCCATTCCGGCGCTGCTGGCCACCAGCGCGGTGCACCATCACCTGATTCGCGAGGGTACCCGCACCCAGTGCGGGCTGGTGATCGAGACCGGCGAAGCCCGGGAAGCTCACCACTTCTGCCTGCTGATTGGCTTCGGCGCCGGGGCGATCAATCCTTACCTGGCATTCGAGACCATCGCCGATCTGCACAAGCAGGGCCTGCTGCCGCGCGAGTACGAGGCGAACGGCGAAAAGAAGCCATTCACCCTCGCCAAGGCCGAGCAGAACTACATCAAGGCGGCCAACAAGGCGCTGCTGAAGGTCGCTTCGAAGATGGGCATCTCCACGATCCAGAGCTATCGCGGCGCCCAGATCTTCGAGGCAATCGGCCTGTCGAAGAAGTTCATCGATCGCTACTTCACCCATACCGCCAGCCGTATCGAAGGCTGCGGCATCGAGGTGATCGCCACCGAGACACTGCTGCGGCATCGCCGGGCCTATCCGCGCTCGGCTGCCACGGATCAGGTCCTGGAGAATGGCGGGCAGTACCAGTGGCGGCGTGACGGCGAGTACCACATGTACAACCCGGACACCGTCGCCAAGCTGCAGCATGCCGTGCGGTATGACCTTGAGGCCTACCGCAAGCTCGGCCAACAGCAGCAGATTGCCGGCTACCAGAAGTTCAAGGAGTATACCGCACTTCTGAACGACGAGAGCCGCAACCGCTGCACCATCCGCGGCTTGCTGCAGTTCCGCACGCGCAGCCCGATCCCGCTGGAGGAAGTGGAGCCGGCCAAGGAGATCGTCAAGCGATTCTGCACCGGCGCCATGAGCTTCGGCTCGATCAGCCGCGAGGCGCACGAGAACCTGGCGATCGCCATGAACCGCATAGGCGGCAAGAGCAACACCGGTGAGGGTGGCGAGGATCCTGAGCGATTCCAGCCGGATCGCGACGAGAACGGGAACGTCGTGCTTACCCCCGAGGGCAAGCCGCGCCTGCGTCGCTCGGCCATCAAGCAGGTGGCGTCCGGCCGCTTCGGCGTGACCACCGAGTACCTGGTGAATGCCGACGAGCTGCAGATCAAGATGGCGCAGGGCGCCAAGCCCGGCGAGGGTGGTCAGCTCCCGGGCCACAAGGTGGACGAGTATGTCGGCAAGATCCGCCACTCGACCCCCGGCGTGGGCCTGATCTCGCCGCCGCCGCACCATGACATTTACTCGATCGAGGACCTGGCGCAGCTCATCCACGACCTGAAGAACGTCAACCCGCATGCGCGGGTGAGCGTGAAGCTGGTGTCGGAAGTGGGCGTGGGCACCGTGGCGGCCGGCGTGGCGAAGGCCAAGGCCGACCACATCCTGATCTCCGGCGATTCCGGCGGTACAGGCGCAAGCCCGCTGACTTCCATCAAGCATGCCGGCATCCCGTGGGAGATGGGCCTCTCCGAGACGCAGCAGACGCTGGTGATCAACAACCTGCGCGGACGCGTGATCCTGCAGACCGACGGTCAGATCAAGACCGGACGGGATGCCGCGATCGCCTTCATCCTGGGCGCTGAGGAGATCGGCTTCGCCACCGCTCCGCTGATCGCCTCCGGGTGCATCATGATGCGAGTGTGCCACATGAACACCTGCCCGGTGGGCATCGCCACGCAGGACCCGGAGCTGCGCAAGCGCTTCAGCGGCAAGCCGGAACATGTGATCAACTTCCTGTTCTTCATTGCCGAGGAGATCCGCGAGATCATGGCGAGCCTGGGTGTGCGGACGGTCGACGAACTGGTCGGCCAGACGCAGTTCCTCGAGTTCGTCGATGTCGGTGAGCACTGGAAGGCAAAGCACCTGGATCTTTCCGCCATCCTGCACAAGCCGGCCGAGGCGGACGTGTACCCGGTGCGCTGCGTGGAGAAGCAGGACCATCAGCTCGACCAGGCGCTGGACCAGAAGCTGATTGAGCTTGCCCGCCCGGCACTGGAGCATCGCAAGCGCGTCCGTGAGGAGCTGCCGATCCGCAACGTGAACCGTACCGTGGGCGCCATGCTCTCCGGCGAACTGGTTCGCCGCTACGGCCACCAGGGCCTGCCGGATGAGACGATCCACTTCAAGTTCACTGGGTCGGCCGGCCAGAGCTTTGGCGCATGGGCGGCCCACGGTGTGACGCTGGAGCTGGAAGGCGACGCCAATGACTACGTCGGCAAGGGCCTGTCCGGCGGGCGGATCATCGTCTACCCGCATCGCAACAGCCGCTTCAAGCCCGAGGAGAACATCGTCGCCGGCAACGTCATCTGCTATGGCGCTATCGAGGGCGAGGTGTATATCCGCGGCATGGTCGGCGAGCGCTTCTGCGTGCGTAACTCCGGCGTGCATGCCGTGGTGGAAGGCGTGGGTGACCATGGATGCGAGTACATGACCGGCGGCCGCGTGGTGGTTATCGGCCCCACCGGGCGCAACTTCGCGGCCGGCATGTCAGGCGGTATCGCCTACGTCTATGACGAGAAGAAGTACTTCAAGAACCTGGTGAACATGGAACTGGTTGACCTGGAGAAGCCGGACCAGCCGGAGGATATCCAGACCATCCAGAAAATGCTCCGCAAGCACGTGAAATACACCGGAAGCACGGTGGCGCAGGCGATCCTAGAGGATTGGGATCGTCGCCTGAAGCACTTTGTGAAGGTGATGCCGCGTGACTACGCCCGGGTGCTGGCCAATGCCAGGGCGGTGGAAGAGAAGGCCATCCTGCTGAGCCAGCGGCAGACGACGGTGGCGTGAGCATTTGCGATCTGTGTTTCGCGCGTCAAGCCAGATGGCGCAGACGCGCGAGATGCAGACCCGACGGAACGGATCAGAAGACCCAGAAGCGGAAATAGAACATGGGAAAGCCAACTGGTTTCATGGAGTTCACTCGCGAGCTGCCGCAGCGGCGGCCGGTCAATCTGCGGGTGGCCGACTATAAGGAGATCTACACCGAGATGCCCGACGAAAAGCTTCGTCAGCAGGGCGCGCGGTGTATGGATTGCGGTGTTCCCTATTGCCACCAGGGCTGCCCGCTGGGGAACATCATTCCCGAGT
>JAKORQ010000159.1 GCA_029777755.1 Planctomycetota bacterium | reverse complement strand
GCTCAGGTGGACCGAGGCTCCTTCCCTTGGCCAGCAGGGAGAGTGTGAGCGAGGGCAGGACGGCGGCCGCGATCGCGCCGGCGATGACCGCGCCGGATCCGAGGCCGAGGGTGAGTGCTGCAAGAAAGAACAGGCAGCGGGCGCCGTCGTTGAGGCCCTGCATGAGCTCTGATGTACCGATCCTGTGGTTTGCCTGAAACCATGACGTCAGCACAAGGCCGGCGGCCGTGGCTGGCACGGCGGGCGCCAGTTTCTCGATCCACCTCCACGTTGTAGCGGCGGCAGCCATTTCCGCATGTTGAGCGACAAGCACGAGTGCAATGGCTGAAAGGCACGACAGGACCAGCACCACGAGAAGGGTCCGCACCATCATGGTGCGGCCCAGCAGTTTTCCCTTGTGCTGCTCCAACCCGGCGATGCGCAGGATAAGCGCGCGCTCCATGCCCAAGCCCGAGGTGTAGCCGGCAAGTATGATGACCGTCATTGCGACGGCATAGGCGGCGAAATCCTCGGTGGTCAGCAGCTGATTGAGGAACCAGAGCGAAAGGATTCCCGCAACGAGACTGATGCCGCGAGACGCCAGAACCCCGCCCGCGCCGGTCAGATACGCGTGCTTGCTTGGAAGCAAGATGCTCTCTCCCGCGATTTTCTCCAATCAAGCTGGTAACTCATGAGGAGAATGCCTGCGGGCTCTCGTTCTCCTGCATGTTCCTCCATCTGCAATATTCTAACCGTGCGAGGGCGGACCGCTTGCCGAGATCCCCGAAGGCATAACCCACGCCCTCCCCTGCTGCCGAGACACAGAGATGGAAGAAACAGGCTGGCAGGCTTCTGATCGCGTGGGGAGCCGCGTGGGTAGAGGAGAAGAACTGCCGGCACAGCCGCACGAAACGGACAATTGCGATTGCGGGGAATGACGCCGCATATGCCAGCCGCCGGGGCCATGTCCAGTCCGCCGAGCGGGTGGCAGCGAACATCCAGCCTTCCAGAAACCGAAGCTGGATCGTGTTGCCGAGCAGAGAGAAGTTGAGGTGTTCAACCTCGATGCTGGGATCGATCCAGAATGTGTGTCCCTTCCGGCGCAAGTCTTTTTGAAGCACCCACTCCGCTTCCAGCATGTCGGCAAGAGTCCCCGCATACCCTGT
>JAKORQ010000158.1 GCA_029777755.1 Planctomycetota bacterium | reverse complement strand
GCGAACTGGACAATCTGCGCCGAAGGCTGGACCAGAAGTTCGGCCTCGACCAGATTGTCGGCCAGTCGCGGCAGATGAAGGAGGTTTTCGCCAAGATTCAGCGTGCTGCCCCGGTGGACAGCACCGTACTGATCCTTGGCGAGAGCGGTACAGGCAAGGAACTGGTAGCCCAGGCGCTGCACCACAACAGCTCGCGCAAGAAAGGCCCATTTGTCGCGGTTAACTGCGCGGCGGTGCCGGCCACGCTGGTGGAGAGCGAGCTGTTTGGGCATGTGCGAGGTGCATTTACCGGCGCGACCGATCGTCGCATCGGTCGATTTGAGCAGGCCGACGGCGGAACACTGTTCATCGACGAAATCGGCGACTTTGAGCTGGGATTGCAGGCCAAGCTTCTGCGTGTCCTTGAGACTCTTACCGTGACACCGGTAGGCGGCCACGAGGACCGCAAAGTGGATGTTCGCGTGATAGCCGCCACCAGTCGCGACATCCGCAAGATGGTGGAGAACGGGACGTTCCGCCAGGATCTGTTCTATCGCCTCAACGTCGTGACCATCACCCTCCCGCCGCTGCGGGAGCGGCCGGACGATATCCCGATCCTCATCGAGCACTTCCTCAAGGAGATTGCCGCGGTTAAGCGAACCGGGCCGAAGAAGGTCACCGCCGAGGTGGTCAGGCGACTTCAGGCGTACCGCTGGCCGGGCAACGTTCGGGAGCTGCGCAATACCCTGGAGAGCATGATGGTCCTCTCCGACGGCGACACCTTGACCGAGGCCGACCTGCCCGAGCGCATCGCCGGCCAGTTGGCGCACAGCGCCCCTTCACTGGAGATCCCCACCGGACTGACCATGGACGAGCTTGAGCGACTGGCGATCACCAAGGCGCTGGATCAGTGCCAGGGGAACCGCACTCATGCGGCCGAGCGTCTGGGGATCTCTGTCCGCACGCTTCAGCGCAAGTTGAGGCAGTATGAAAAGGAGGGGCTGATCAGCCCCGGGGCCAGCCATTGATGGCAGATGCGCCTGGCTAATGAGCCCTTTATACAGCTTTACGACATTCCACATGTCGCATCACTGCGACAGCTTGGCATAAATCGGGCCAGTATGTCGGTAATCAAGGAGACGGGGATAACGGAGAAACCGCGTTTTAGCGGGCTCAGGGACGTTACCGAAAGATTGTGTATAATTGCATCGCACAGTTCGCAGATCGGCATACCCTTTGCGAATAGCTGACCGGGCCGTTGGGACGTACTCTCGGCAACACGTTACTTGGGTGAAGGGAGAGCCAGACAGATGTCCTCGTACAGTATCGAGAATTTTGTCGGAAAGAAGGATCTCGCGAAGTTCGACCCGTATGCGCCGGCGCCCGAACGCGCCATGGTGTTTCAGGTACAGTGTCGGATGTGCAGTTATGAGCCGGAAGATATCCTTCATCCACCAAGGGTCTGCCCGAAATGCCATAGCCAGTCCTGGGAACGCTTCGCCCGCCCGGGCAGCATTCTCCAGAACGCCAATCGCTATGGCGATTAGTCGCTGAAAAAAACAACCTGAAAATGAGCAACGCCGACAGGTCCAGCAATGGCCTGCCGGCGTTTTTTGTGTGTTGTATCTTTACAAAGCGGTGTGCCGCATTTTCGTGGTGGCGAACTGTACGTTGCGCTCTTGCCGGGATTTGCGCGCGCTTGTATGATACTGCCCCCTTGGCCGGAGAGTCTCTATATGCTCCCCAGGGTTTCAATCACGAGAATATTACGAGGTGGACTATGTCAATTGACCGCAGCCTGAGGGGCGCAAATACGCTGATCCGGCATCGCAATGTCCTCAGCCGGGTTGAGAAACTGCAGCGTTTGAAGGACGAGGAAAAGTGGAACGATGGGCAGAGCATCTACAAGCTCCCCAAGGTAGCCAACCGCAAGCTCGCGCTGGGCAAGGGTGGAAAGAGCAAGAATGCCGAAGCCGCCGCTGAAGCCGCGAACGCCGGCAAGGCAGCCAAGGCCAAGAAGTAGCACAAGACTCTCAAGACTATTTTTGAGGCACGAAGGCGTTCTGGAACCGTCTTCGTGCCTTCTTTTTCATCTGTAGGTCAACTCCGTCATGCGAAATATCAGTCAGTTCATCTCCGACCGTGCCAACCTTGTCGACGCATCGGGTATCCGGAAGGTCTTTGACCTTGCGGCAACGATGAAGGACCCGATCAATCTATCCATCGGCCAGCCGGATTTCGATGTACCTGATTCCTGCAAGGAAGCCGCCATCGAGGCGATCCGCAAGGGATTTAACCGCTACACCCAGACCCAGGGCATCAATCAGCTGATCAGCCGCGTCCATGCCGATCTCACCAAGGAATTGGGGCGCGACCCGGGCGAAGTGTTCGTGACCTCCGGTGTTTCCGGCGGATTGATGCTGGCGGTGCTGGCGTTGATCAATCCCGGCGACGAAGCAGTCTGCCTCGACCCGTACTTCGTGATGTACAAGCACCTGATGACGATGGCCGGCGGCAAGCTCACGGCCGTGGACAGCTATCCCGACTTCCGCTTCTACCCCGAGCGCGTTGAGAAGGCGATTACCCCACGAACCAAGCTGCTGATCCTCAACTCCCCCGGCAATCCATCCGGCTATGTCATGACCCGCGAGGATGTGCAGGCGGCGGTGGATCTGGCCCGCAAGCATGACCTGATCATCCTCTCTGACGAGATTTACAAAGAGTTCACCTACTGCGAAGGCGCCGACAGCCCCGCGAAGTTCTATGACCGCACGCTGGTGCTGCGCGGTTACTCTAAGAGCCATGCCATGACTGGCTGGCGCCTCGGATACGCGGCCGGTCCGGGTGAGATCATCCAGCAGATGCTCAAGCTGCAGCAGTACACCTTCGTCTGCGCCCCCTCCCCACTGCAGTTGGCGGCCGTCACCGCAGAGGATGTCTCCATGGCCGAGCAGGTGGCAGCATATCGCCGCAAGCGCGACCTGGTGTACAACAAGCTCTCGAGCAAGTTCCAGATCGTAAAGCCCGAAGGAGCGTTCTACATGTTCCCCAAGGCGCCCGATGGCATCACCGCCACGGACTTTGTCACCAGGGCGATCGAGAACAATGTGTTGATCATCCCGGGCAATGTCTTCAGCTCGCAGGACACCCACTTCCGCATCAGCTACGCGACCACTGACGAGAAGCTGGAAAAGGGTTGCGACATCCTCAACAGCCTCGTGTGATCAACTGGCCCAAGCCTGGACAGGTATGCAAAACGGCCCCGGTGAGATCATCACCGGGGCCGATTTTTCTTCCTCACTGGCCTCTACCGCCACCGCTACTCATCGGAGTCGAGGACATTGTCGAGATCGCGGTAGGTCTTCACCACGTGGACAGCCTCCGGGTCGGCCGGCTCGTCGCTGGCGAGGTGGCGATCGCCGTCCCTCGTCAGTGTCGGCTCATCTGCAATGCGGACCTTGGGCTCTTCCACGACGGGAGAGATCTCGTCGGTTGGCTGCTCCACTTCCGCACCCACAGAGACATCCGGCTCGTCGACCTTGGCCTTCTTGCTGCGGCGAGTGGTAGTCTTCTTCGCAGTCGTTGACTTGGTAGACTTGGTTGTCTTCCTGGTCGTGCTGGACTTCGTAGCCGAGGTCTTGCGGGTTGTCCGCTTCTTCGGCTTTGCCTCGGCCGCCTCGGCGGGCTGTTCCTTGGGCTGCTCAGCCACAGGAGCCACCTCCTTGGCGCTGGCCGCCGCCTTTGTCCTGCGGCGCACAACAGGCATGCTGTCCCAGTCAGCAATGGGGGCCATGTTCACCGGCTCCGGCTCGGCCGGCGCCTCGCGCTTCACCGGCTTGGGAAGCTCACGCTGCACAGGAGCGGACTCCGTTCGCCGGAACGGGCGGCGGGGACGCACCGGCTCGACCGCCTCGGCGATCGGGGCGATGCGGATCTCCTCGGTACGCCGCGGTTCCTCCGGCCAGGGAGCAATCGGCGCTGGCTTCACGTCAGGTTGAGGCTGAGGCTCGGCCTGTGCCTGGGCCTCGTTGGCGGCCGCCTCCTCGGGAGTCTCCGGCTGGGTATCTTCTTCGCCGGGCATCTGAATCCACGCGGTAGAGGGGACACGCTCGACCACCTCTGGCTGGAGATGCCCCGGCTCGCCGGGGCCCTGCTCACCGCGGCCGCGCCCGCGGCCACGTCGACCGCGTCGCCGACGACCGCCGCGCTGATCCTGCTCGTCATCCTGCGGGGAAGGCGCGGCACGATCTGCCGGCTGCTGGGCAACAGGACGTTGCTCGCGGCGCTCGCCGTTACCGGCGCGCTGCGGTTCCCTCTCCCTTCGCTCTTCGCCGAGCGACTCATTGCCGCGATCTTCTGCCTCATTGGCGATATCTTCGAGTTCCTCGCGCACCTCCCGCCCAGGATGCGATGGGCGCGTCTGCTCGGGACGGCTCACCTGGCGGCTCTGCCTGGCCTGCACCTGCGCCTCCTGCTGCGATTGCGGCGGAAGCATCAGCAGGTCGTCCATCAGCACCAGCCCATCGCGCGAGTCGAACAGCTCGTAGCGGACCTCATCGAGGCCCAGGACGCTGCCCGTCTTGACGATGATCTTCTTGCCGGTGGACTCCTCCAGGTCGGCAAGCTGGCGACGCTTGCGGTTGTTCAGGTAGTTGGCGACATCGTTGTGGACAGTCAGTTCAACCCTCGCCACGCGCTCATCATTGGTGGCGATGGCAAGTTTGCGCATGACGTCGAGGCTCATACTCTCGGGGGTCTTCACCAGGCCCGAACCACGGCAATGCGGGCAATCGCAGTAGATGGATCGCTTCACTGACGGCCGCATGCGCTGGCGGGTCAGCTCGATGATCCCGAACTGGCTCATGCGCAGGACCTTGGTCTTGGCGCGATCCTTCTTGAAGCACTCATGGAGCTTCTGCTCAAGCTCGCGGCGATGCCGATCGTAGCGCAGGTCGATAAAGTCGCAGATGATCACGCCACCCAGGTCGCGAAGGCGCAGCTGGCGGGCGATCTCCTCGGCCGCCTCCATGTCGGTCTTGAAGGCCGTGGTCTCGGCATCGGCATGGTCGCGGAACTTGCCGGAGTTTACGTCGATCGCCACCACCGCCTCGGTCTGGTCGATGACCAGCGAGCCGCCCGACGGCAACGGCACATGGCGCGAGTACATCATCTCGATGTCGCGCTCGATGTTGTACTTGTGGAACAGCGGCACCTTTTCGGCGTACAGCTCCACCTTGTCGCGGGCGCGGGGGCTGGAGAGCTTGATGAAGTCGCGCACCTGCTCGGCCACCCGCTGGTTGTCGACGATGATGCGGTCGATCTCGTTGCTGAAGATGTCGCGGACCGTGCGCGTCACCAGGTCGCCCTCGGTGTAGAGAGTCATGGGAGCGGGGCCGGACTGGATCTTCTTGTTGATCTGCTGCCAGAGGCGGGTGAGGTAAGCAAGATCACGCTGGATCTCCGCCTTCGAGCGACCCACGCCGGCGGTACGGATGATGAACCCGCAATCCTCGGGCGGCTCAAGCTGATCGAGGATCTGGCGAAGGCGCTTGCGCTCGGCCTCATCCTCAATCTTGCGGGAGATGCCCATCTTGGACATGCCAGGCATCATGACGATGATCCGGCCGGGGATGGAGAGGTATGTCGTGAGCGTCGGGCCCTTGGTGCCAATCCCCTCCTTGATGATCTGCACGACGATCTCATCGCCGCGTCGCAGGCAACGCTGGATCGGCGGACGGTCGCGGCGGGCCAGCTTGCGTCCCACCGACTCGGTCACGTCCTCGCCCCTGTGCCCAAAGTAGCTGGGCTGAAGGTCGGAGATGTGCAGAAACCCGTTCCGGCCGAGGCCGAAGTCGACGAAGGCAGCCTGTATCGACGGCTCGACGTTGACTACCCGGCCCTTGTAGATGTTGCCGACGTGGGAGGTGGCGCTGGTGCGTTCAATGTAAAATTCTTCGAGCTTTCCGTTCTCAAGGAGGGCAATTCTGCATTCTTCGCCTTCCGAGACGTTAATCAGCATTTCCTTGGACATATGTGTAGACTTTGGATCCACCCTGGGATCACCGGCCAGTTCATCTTTGGTGTTTGTTGGCTCATCTTGCATCTTCCCTGGCCGACGTTTCGCGGACGAACTGGCAGGCGTCCCGCGGCGGCGGCATGGAAGATGTACTCAAAAAGCTTCTGGCAGGAGCTTGCGCGTTTCCTCCTTGAGGAAGTGCATCACCTGCCGCTCGCTGTCAAAACTCATGACCTGTTGCGCCACCCACCTGGCATGCTCCATCGTGGTCGAGCGAATGACCTTCTTGACCTCGGGGATATCCGGACCGTTCATCGAGAACGTTTTCAGGCCCAGCCCCAGTAGCAGGAGGGTGTACAACGGTTCGCCGGCCATTTCCCCGCAGACGGAGCAGTCAATATTGTTCCGTGCGGCGGCCTCAATGGTGTCGCGGATCAACTTCAACACGGCGGGATGGGCGGGCGAAAACAGACCGGCCACCCGCTCGTTGGTCCTGTCGACCGCGAGCGTGTACTGGATCAGGTCGTTGGTACCGATTGAGAAGAACCTGACTTCCTTCGCGATCTGGTCGGCCATGATGGCCGCCGACGGCACCTCGATCATGGCGCCTATCTGTAGATCGCGCTTCATCTCGATCCCCTCATCCTCAAGCTCCTCCATCACGTCGCGCAGCACCATCGTCGCCTGGCGCAATTCCATGATGGTTGTGATCATGGGGAACATGATCTTTACGTTCCCCTGCACGCTGGCCCGCAGGATAGCGCGGAGCTGGCGCTTGAACATGGGGATGTCGTGCAGGCACAGCCTGATCGAGCGATCACCCAGGAAGGGATTGCGCTCGGGGTTAAGCTGCTTTTCCTGCGTGTACTTGTCGGCCCCGAGATCCAGCGTGCGGATCACCAGTTGCCGTCCATCCAGGCGTGAGATCGCATCCACGTAGGCCCGGTAGTGATCCTCCTCAGTGGGCTCATGGTCGGATGCCAGGTAGAGAAACTCGGTTCGGTACAGCCCGATTCCCTCCGCCCCGCGCCGCAGCGCCTCGTCGATCTCCTCAGGGAACTCGATGTTGGCGAGCACCGAGACCCTCACGCCATCGCGCGTCTCGGCCGGCAGGTCGCGCAGCTTCTGCAGCTCGGTCTCGAAGCGGAAGAGCCTCTCGCCAAACTCACGATGCTCGGCAAGCTGCTGCTCGTCTGGATTTACGATCACCACGCCGCGGCTGCCATCGATGATAACGGTGTCGCCGCCTGACACCTCGGCGGTGATATTGCCCAGCCCGACCACGGCCGGGATGCCCAGCGCGCGAGCCACGATTGCGGTATGGCTGGTGCGCCCGCCCACGTCGGTGGCAAACCCCTTCACGCGGGTGCGGTCGAGCATGGCCGTCTGCGAAGGCAGCAGGTCATGCGCGATGATCACCACGTCATGCTCAAGCTTGCTCAGGTCTTCATGTCGTGAACCGATGAGCTTGCGCAGGAGCCGCTTCTCGATATCGTGCAGGTCCTTCACACGCTCGGAGAAGTAGCGGTCAGACATCCGCTGGAAAGTTGCGGCAAGGCGCCGCATCACCACGCTGACGGCATGCTCGGCGGTGGAGTGATTGTTGACGATCTCGGCGGTGATCTGGTTGATCACCGTCTTGTCCTTCAGCAGGCCGATGTGGAAGTCAAAGATCGCGGCGATCTCCTTGCCGTGATCGGAGGCAATTGATGCGCGTAGCGACTGCAGGTCGGCGGCACTCTGGGCAACGGCCTGTCGCAGCCGAGCAAGCTCCTCCTCAACTGCACATGCTTCAATCTGACGTCGGGGAATGACCAGATCTTCCGCATCGAGAACCAGCGCAGTGCTGATCACGACACCGGGTGAAACGGCGATTCCCTTCTTGATGTCCATTCGTACTTATTCCTCGCCGAACTTGTTTTCCACAAGCTCGGCCAGTTGCCGTACAGCAGCGTCGGCATCCTCGCCGTCAGCACGGATTTTCAATTTCGTACCAACGCCTGCCTCCAGCGTGATCATCTGCATAACACTTTTGCCGTCAACCTCGTAGCACTCACCGCACTGCTTCTGCACGATGACACGTGAGGAAAAGGTAGAAGCGAGATCCACGAACTGCATGGCCGGCCGGGCATGCAGTCCAAGACTGTTAGCGATGATCACTTCTCGCTCGGCAGTAGGCATGGGCGTGATCGCCTTAAAGCTCACGGTTTCCGCAGTCTCCTTTGTCGAGATATCGCGGACGAACCGGTTAACACTAATCTGGTCAGACCCGCGAAGACTGGTCCACTTCCTCCAGCAACTCCCAGATCTTCTGCTTGGTGTCGGACTGCCGCAGGAACTTGCGGAACATGTCCACCTGGAGATTGCTGAAGATGACATTCATAGCCGCCAGATGGCGCTCTGGATCGGATACCGGGCTCAGCAGGAGAAAGAAGCTATAGACCGGCTGCTTGTCCAGCGCGGCGAAGTCGACGCCGGAAGAGCTGCGGCCGACAACCGCAACCATCTTCTGCAGGCGCGGATGCTTGCCGTGCGGAACCGCCACACCCTTGCCGAACCCGGTGGTTCCCTTCATTTCGCGCTTGGTGACCTCTGAACAGAGGTCTTCCACCAGGTCAGCCTCAATCGCGCCTGCCTTGGCAAGCGAATCGATCATCTCACGAATGACGCCGGCCCGATCCCGGGCTTCAAGCTCCGGGATAATCGCTTCCTTCACTACGAAATCGCAGAACTTTACATCCTTACTACTACCCATGTTGCTAAAAATCCCTTCACCGCGTCCAGAGCGCCTAATCTGGTGGGTCAGGCGCTAGTACCCGTCCTGTTTGCTTCAGGGTGCTTGCGGTTACGGAGCAAACGCTTGTGTTCAGCTAACTGACGCTCAAGCTTCTGGACGCAGGCATCGATACACGCGTAAGCGTCACCCTCGCCATGGTTTGCGAGGAACATCTTGCGGTGCTCCGCATTCACAATCATTTCTACGTTAACAGCGTCCTTTGCGACGTCAAACACGACCTCAATCTCCTGGATTCGGTCGTAGTATTTCGTCAGCTTACCTGCCTTCTGCTCGGCATACGCCCGCAAAGCTTCGGTTACATCCATATGACGCGATGAGATCCTGACGATCACGGTGTAACTCCTTCCTACGCTCAGGCCGCTTCCGGCCCGGGAGGCGCTAAGTGTTTCACTGCGGGATTCTAGCCGTCGCGGGGGATAGTTCCCCTCGCGGGGCCTGTTCTCACTGCTGACTTGTGTTTTGTTCGTCTATCTGACGCCTTCTGTGTCCTCCTGTGGCTTGGCCATGGCCGCGGGAATCGCGGCCGCTAAATGCCTCACGGTAGCATCCTCGTCACCGTTGAGCTTCTGTAAAGTCCTGTTTCTGGCCGTTTCGCCGGTTTCCATCGCGGACAAGGCGCAGATTACACGGGCATACCAGACCGGGTGCGAAACAAGGTCATTTGCGGTCTTTTCCGCCGGCTCCACAAACATCCGCGCCATCTGGTAGCGGGCCCATGTCTTCACCGGTACCGAGGCATCCTGCGAGAGCTGGATCAGCAGGTCGCGGAACTCGGCATCCATCGCCTTGAGCGTATCCGGGGTGTCCGGCCGAGAGATCAGGTACAGGTGAGCCGCCACCTGATCGATCAGGCGCAGCTTGGCCACCGAGTCATCTCCATCGACGATCGCCCTCGCCCGGCGGATGGCCGCGTCGCTGGCGAGGCTGGCCGCCCGGCGCTCCAGCATCTGTATCATCCGCGCCCGCAGGCCACATGGCCCGGGCACCACGCCAGCGCTGGTCGGCACGGCATTGGTCAGCCCGAAAACCGACAGCTGCATCGCCTGCTGTACCGACTGGGACAGGACATCGCCCAACGGCCCACGGTCGAGCCTGACCGTCCAGCGCATAGCAGCCCCGGGCTGCAGCAGGACCGGCCCATCCACTTTCTCAAATGATACTCCCGAGATCCACTGGTTCAGAACCCCGCGCGACTGCACATCCAGCCAAACATCGCGCACCGCCCCGGTCGGTCCAACCACCAGCGGCAGCTGCTTTAGATTACGCAGCTCAACATCCACCAGGATCGGCTCGGCGAAGTCATGCCCAACCTGCTGCGGCTGGAGCCGCATGGTGACAAACTCATCGGGAGCCACGGCCATCCGCAGGATCTCCTGCGGAAAGCGGTCCAGCAGGTCGCGGATGGCATCTTCTACCGGGTCAGGCCTACGCTCGCCGGCGGCACTGCCCACTTCCGCCCAGATGTATGCACCAAGCAGCCGTGCGGGGATGGCGGCCGTCAACTGCCGGGCAAGGTCGGTGGCGGTCATGACGGTGGCCGGATCCTGCTTTAGGATGCGGTAGCGGCCCAGCGAGGCAAGCGGGTCATCCCCGGCCTCCTCCAGCAGCTTGCGCGCCTCGTCAGTCTTGCCGGACTTGAGCAGCGCCCAGCCCTGCAGGCGGGCATGCAGTTGCTTAGCGTCCGGATCGTCCGCCAGGACAGCGATGAACCGCTGGGCATCCTGCGGCCGGTTGTCATGGTAGACAAGCATCCAGGCCACGTCCGCCACCGCCGCCAGGTATTGCGCACGCATTTCGGGAGATGCGTTCTTGAGCAGTTCCGCGTCGTCGGCAATGTCGGGGAGAGTCACCTCTTCAGCACCCAGCGGCCGGGTAGTGGCTCCCTGCACGCCAAGCTCCGAGCGCACCATGGACAGGCGGTTGAGGAGCCCGATCAGGGCGTTCTTCCGCACCAGGTCGATGCGGTCGGCCATGTCGCGTTCCGCAAGCAGCGTGAGGAACCAGGCGGCGGGGTCGGATGGATCCCGCTCCAAGAGGTAGGAGCAGATCTCGGCGGCCCCCCGATCCTGCCCGGCGATAAGCAGCTGGGCGGCGAAATCCTTTAACGCCCCCGGCTCCAGGCCGCCAGAGGACTTGGCCATGGTCGCGGCCTGCGTGTACCACGCCAGCGACGGCTGGAGCATGCCAAGCATCGACAGCTCATATGCCACGCGCAGCACCACATCCACCGAGGTGGGGTCGGCCCTGAGCATCCCCAACAGCATCGTCATGCGCTGAATTTCATTGGCGCTGCCATAGGTAAGCTGCCATTGCAGGTCCAGGGCCTCGCGATTAAGGCCGTTGAGCAGGAGTGCCCGGCGCAGCGATTCCATGGCGGCGTGCGTGCGGGATTGCTCCAGTTGCAGCCGAGCCATGTGAACGGCCGCGTGCGAGCGTACCTGGGCATCGACGCTGCGGGCATCGACGATCTGCTTGACGTAATCGAGCCTGGCATCGGCCGTCTGCAGCCTGGTCAGGTAGACATCGATCAGGCGCATCTGGACGAAAAGGTTATCCGGCTCGAGCTTGCGCCACTGCTGGAGGGTATCGAGCATGGCATCGATGTCGCCGGCCAACTCGGCCGCCCGATAGCGCTGTCGCTGGAATCGCAAGTTATTGGAGGATAGGCGGGTGGCGGCTTCCAGCATCGCCTGCTTGAAGGGCGCCGCTGCGGAGGTATTGGGATAGCGATCTGCCTGTGCCGCCAGGCGTTCCGCCAGCGCCAGCTCGTCGGCCTCGGCCGCCCGCAGCGACGTTGGCATGAAGGCTATAGCCGCGGCACCCATCACTAACCCTAAGAGCGGTAACTTCATACCGGGTTTACTCCCCTGTCGTTAACGGTGTTGTCTCCGGAAGCTTCCCAGAGCTCGTTGAATGCCGGCTCCAGTAAGCGAAGGTCGTTTGGATCCATCAGCAACTGGCAGCGCTCGATCAGATAGTCTGCCCAGTCCTTGCGCCCGCACTTCCTCGCGGCCAGCGCCAACCATCCCTGGATCTGGGCGGCAAGCTCGGTAGGGGTCAGCTCCGCGAGGCGCAGCTTGTCGCGCAGGCCTTCCATGAGTTGCGCCCATGCGCCCAGCCGGCCGCAGTAGGTGCACTCGATCAGCAGCAGCGAGAGCTTTTCCTCCAGCGTCAGGGGCATGACGCGAAGGCGGTTGATGGCGATATAGGCATCCTGCATGGCGCCGCTCTGCACGGCCGCCCCGGCCAGCACCAGTGTGCTGGCTCGCTCCAGCGTCTGATCCTTGGGCAGCCTGTGCCCGGCGATCGCCTTGCTGAGCTTGAGGGCGTCTGACCACTGCCGCTTCGCCATCTTCACCACGGCGAGCTGATGAAGCGAGAGTAATTTCACTGACCTGAGCACCGTAAAGCCGCGGATACTGCGCTCAATCTGACGCTCGGCCTCATCGAGCTGGCCGGATGCGATCAACGTCGGCCATTGCAGCGCTGTGCGCGTCTCGCGTACGCCATTTACCGCCAGCAGCACCCACAGGATGCAGGGGATAGCCGCCAGCAGGATCGGTGGAATACCGATGGCAGAACCTCCCACAAGGGCGGCGATGACCGCCATGGCAAGCAGGATGTGCATCACCCACACGATGACCACATCGCGCTGCACACGCCGGATTGCCTGCTCAACATGAATCACGCTACTGCACCTCCACTACTTACGAGGCGCAGTGCGGGGGCGCACTCCGGGAGACGCTGGATCATGTTCTCAGGCGACTGAAGCAGGATGGCATTGCGGGCGTTGCGATAGGCCTCGTCCTGCCGGTTAAGCGCCAGGGCGGAGGCAGCCGCGATCGCCCAGCCATCGCCGGCACGATGACCCAGTTGTGCCGCAAGCTGCTTGCGTTGCTTCTCGTGCATCTGGAGAACTTCCTCGTGATGGCCGGTCTTCATCAGCCGATACATCTCCAGCACCGTCACGATACCGGCGTTCTGCGGGTTCTCGCGACGGAGTTCGGCGATTGCCTCATAGGCATCGGCCAGGCGTTCATCGCGGAGCATGGCATACGCCCGCATCGACTTGAGCGATAGAATGATATGCGGTGGAAACTGAGCCTGCTCAGTCAGGTAGTCATAGAGGCGAATCACATCCGAGAAACGCCCCACCCGGTTCAGCAGGCCACCCAGATAGATCAGTGCCTGGATGCGCACGTGCGGGCGAGGGGATGCACTGGTGAGGATGTGGGTAAGGATACCCGATGCCTGCTGCCAGTTGCCAAGGCGTATGGCTTCATCGACCACGCGCAGTTGCTCGGCCTCTTCGCGCTGACGCCGGGCCGTCGCAGAGGCATACCGAAGCGAAAACAGGATGATCGCCGCCATCGCCAGGGGAACCAGCGACTGCACCAGCAGGCCTTCACCGGGAACGGAAACCAGGGCGGCCAGGAGGATAGCCGCCAGGAGGATCGGCGCAAGCAAAGATTGGTTACGGCGCGGACGGCTCAGCTCCAGCACCGCGTCCAGGTCCATCCTTGTGATATCGCCTGCCGCTGTAGCGCTCATCTCTCACCACACCCGCGTGAAGGCGGGCGACAAACCCTTGCGATTACTTGCGTCGCCACAGTTTCGGCCCACGCCCGCTACTCGACGCGCCATCACGGCTTACCATGCGCTCTGCCACCAGGTGCGGGCTGGCCACACATCAATAGTAGCTTAACCGAAAGCGCGTCGCTTTAGAAATGACGCAGCGCTCTTCCAGGGAGGAATTCTGCCGCTTCGTGAAGCCACTGATGCGTAAGGATCATTGCTTATTGACAACG
>JAKORQ010000157.1 GCA_029777755.1 Planctomycetota bacterium | reverse complement strand
GTTACGGGGATCGAACTCGCCGGGCTTGGTGGCGAAGACCTCGCGGATCTTGGCCGTCAGGGCCAGGCGCAGGTCGGAGTCGATGTTCACCTTGCACACGCCGTACTTGGTGGCAGCCATGTGGAGCTGCTCTTCCGGCACGCCCATGGCGTTGGGCATGTTGCCGCCGTACTTGTTGATCAGGTCCACATACTCCTTCGGGACCGAGGAACTGCCGTGCATGACCAGCGGCAGGCCGGGGCAGGTCTTCATGATCTGCTCGACGCGATCGAAGGCGAGCTTGCACTCGTGCTTGAACTTGTAGGCGCCGTGGCTGGTGCCGATGGCGACCGCCAGCGAGTCGATGCCGGTGCGCTTCCAGAAATCGGCGGCCTGGTCGGGATCGGTGAGGAACTTCTCCATGTTCTTGGCATATTCCTCGGCGTCCAGGCCAACGACGTCCTCCTCGATACCACCGAGCTGGCCGAGCTCAGCCTCGACCACCACGCCGGCGGCATGGGCAGCCTCAACGGCAGCCTTGGTCAGGGCCACGTTCTCCTCATAGGGATGGTGCGAGCCGTCGATCATGACCGAGGTGAAACCGTCGGCCACGCAGGCCTTCACCAGGTCGACCGTGTCACCATGGTCCAGGTGGATGGCGATGGGCAGCTCGGGATGCTCTTCAACGGCCGCGTCGATGATCTTCTTCAGGTAGCGCATGTTGGCGTACTTGCGCGCACCCTTGGAGATCTGGAGGATCAGGGGAGCTTTCTCCTGGGCGCAGGCCTCGATGATGCCCTGCGTGATCTCCATGTTGTTGACGTTGAAGGCGCCGACGGCAAAACCGCCGGTATAAGCCAGATCGAACATCGGCTTAGTTGTCATCAGTGGCATAAAATACAGTCCTTTCTGGGGATTCTTCCGCGGCGTCCTGGCTCCGGACAACCCGAGTCAGCGGCCCGAAAACGTGTAACAGTTTAGTGATCACTCAAGGTATTGCAACCAGCGGACCCACGGGCAAATCCTTGTGATCGCAGCGCATTTTTCACTCATGATCGGGCAACAGCAGCCCGAAAGTCGCCATCGTCTTGGCCTGGGCCGGCACCACCAGCTCGTTCATCGCTATCGCAAAGTGGGCGTCCACGTAGGTGTAGAGATTGGCGAAATCGGTCTGGATCGGCGGATAGGCGACCTCTGTCACCCTGTACCCCTCACCCGACTGCACCGGGCCTTCCACCTGCGCGCCCGGATGCACCTCACCGATATGGCTGTAGCGGCTGTTGTGCAGCGGTGCGCGTACCGTTCGCTCACCAAGGCCCACGATCCAGCTCAGCCCCAGCGGATTGGCGCCCAGCGTGTTGTCGCAGGTGCGCACCACCCAGTGGAGATACTTCTCGTCGCCGGTCAGGCGCCAGGCCCACAACACCGGGGGAAGGAAGTTCTCATATGCCCCCGTTCCCCAGTTGATCGGGGCATATGGGTGACGAATGAAGCCGTACGCCATCGTCTGGGCGTTGTTGATGAACCAGTCGGCCCGGCGGATGATTGCCCGACGAACGGTCTGCTGCATCTGGGTATCGACAAACTTCTCATCACAGGTGGCATACGCCAGGGCAGCCAGGCTCTGGTCATACTGGGCATGCTCGTCCAGCTCCGCTTCCTTGTTGCGCGACCAGACGCAGGCATCGAGGAAATCACGATTGAAGCGCTCTTCGCCGGTGGTCTTCAGCATCTGGGCGGCGGCGTAAGCCTTCTTGTCGAGGAACTGCCTGGAGTACTGCTGTGGTGAGGTGTTGGCCGGCGGGTTGTTGCTGGCCCACTCATAGGCCCGGCGGGCGCGAGTCAGGAAGTCATCTGCCTCCTGGGTCTTGCCGGACGCCCGCCAGAGGCGAGAAGCCTGCGCCATGGCGCCGGCGAAGGAGAACGAGCCGGCCGCGTCCTTGGCATAGGCGAAGTCGCCGGTGGGATCCAGCTCGACCGTCTCTATGAAATTGGGATCACCGGCCGACTCGGTGCCGTTGAACACGCCGCCATCCTCATCCTGCAGATCGATCCACAGCCGCAGTGCCCAGAAGGCCTCATCGAGGATGTCCGGCAGGCCATTGCCCTTCTCGGGAATGTTCAACTGGCCATCATAGAACTTCCGCGGCGCCAGCTCATATGCGTCCATCAGCGTCTGCGCCACATCCAGGTGTGAGCGCGGGTTGTAGTCGCCGGCGTCATGGTGGCCGCCGAACGCCATGATCTTGCGGTCAGTGGCCTTGCTGCGTAGATCGCGGATGTTGTGCCGCTCGCCGCGCACCTGTGTTGTCACCACCAGGCCATTGGTATGGCAGGCGATGCGGCGCCACTCGGAGTAAGGCGGCATAAGCTCCATGCCGCAGCGCTGGGCAAACACACCATACGCCTGAAGCTCGAACGCCTTTACATAGACATCGTCGCCGATGTCAAAAGCGATGCTGCGTCCCACCCCCGGCACACTGATGAAGTACCGCCCGGGTGTCTTCACGGCGGTGAAGTCCAGCAGATAGACGTTCTCGCCGGAGTGATCGACCCTGTGGACACCTTCGTTCTTCTGGCCCGAGCGGTGGATCAGCTTTGACTGCCCGGTGAACACCACCGCTCCATCCCTATCGGAGCGCAGCTCGAATGCCGGCGGCTGCTCAAAGCTGAGGGCCGAAGACTCACCCTGCCTGCCCTCGGGGAATGAGCCCATCCAGCGGCCCAGGTACGCCACCTTCACCGGCGAAGTGGTCAGGTAGCCGACCTGGTTCACCTTGATCGACTGGCTGAATGAACTGGTTGAATCGAAGCGCATCTGCGCCCTGTTGGCCGAGCCAGTCACCGCCGCGGCGACTTCCACATCGAGCGTCTCGCCATCCTTCAGCGGCCGCTCAAGCTCGAGGAACACATGGTGCAGGGGTATCGCCTGGAACGGCCAGCCAACCGGCAGATAGGTATCCAGCATGGTGCGCCGGCCGAAGCTGGTGGCCTTGATTGGCGCGCCGGCTATCGAGAGCTTGTAGTTATCCAGGTTCGCGGCCGCCTGGGCGGACAAGTTCGTCCCGAACTCCAGGCGAATGATCCCCGGCCCAACCGGCTCGACCTGGCGCAGGCCCAGTACCGCCTGGTGCACTGCCGGATCATCCCATTTGGGTGGTGCGCTTTCAGCCTGGTAGACGAAGCCGGCCGAGGTATGGGCGGCCGTCACCATCTCGCCGTTCACACCCTGTCCCATGGCGTAGTACTGGACGCCGGGCTTGAGCGGCTCGGGCAGCGTGAGCGTCACGATGGTGCGCTGATACTCGGGGAACGGCGAACCCGTGACGCCCTGCGCTTCGCGCTCCCGCCGAACGGTCGCCCGCGAGGGCTTCACGAACTTCTCGTAGACATAATTGGGATCGTCATAGCTGATGATGCGCCATGACTCGGGATTGGCGGCAGCGCGGGTCGCACTCAATCCAATAACAACCTCGACCCGCTGGTTATCCAGCGCTCGGGCGGAGCGCACACCCAGCGACGACCGGATCGCCAGGCGATTGTCGACCAGATCGCGAAAATCCTCGAGCGGCCCGCCATGCAGACTCACGCTTGCCAACACCCCACACAGACATGCAGCCAGCCGCCAGGTAGCGTGCCTCATTACAGTTCCTCCCATCAGTTGCCGCCGAACAGCGCTCGCACTGAACAAGCCAGCGAACGCAAAAGTGAAACCACCGTTACATTAACCCGTTCTTCACCGCGCTACAACCAATTCTACAAGCCCTCATTTTGTTTCATTTGCAGCAACCCACCCGCTCCGCTAACCTGTGTTAACCGTGTCAGGCCAACTCACTCAAACCAAGTCCGTTATGAGAACTGAAATACGACCTGTTGATGGGGTGCCGCGTCTGCTTATCGATGGCAGGCCCCACCCGGGAATATTCTGCTCCACACCCCCGCAGTTCATGCGCAACTTTATCGACGCGGGGTTTGACGTTTTCGACACACACCCGCTTACGCCGCATGGCTGGGTGGGCGAGGATGAGTATGACTACTCGGCAACCGATGCCCGCATCGAGCAATACCTTTCACAGAAGCCTGATGCCCTGCTGATCCTGCGCTTCTGGATGGAGTATGACCAGGCCAACCCCCGCCCTGGGTACGGGCTGTGGTGGCAGGAAAAGCACGCGGACCAGCGAGTGATGATCAGTACCGGGCCAGCTTCGGGGCACCTGAAGAACGAGCCTTCGTTTGCCTCGCTTGCCTGGCGGGAAGCGGCCGGCGAGGCACTACGGCGCGTGGTGGCACACGTAGAGGAGAAGTACGGCGACAACATCCTCGGCTACGTGCCAGGCGGCGGCCCGTGCGGCGAGTGGTATCACTGGTTCTGTTATGGCGGCCGGTTCTCCTCGGATCGCCTTGATGACTACTCCGAGCCGATGCGCCAGGCGTTTGTGGGCGCCATGCGGGAGAAGTACGGCGATATCGCTGCACTTAATGATGCCTGGTCGACAAGCTACGAGAGCTTCGAGCAGATCCAGATTCCCGGGCCAGAGGCACGCAACAATGCCTTGCTCGGGAACATGCGCAGCGAGAAGCGCGAACGGCAGGTACTGGACTACCTGGAGATATACAACCGCCAGACCGCCGACACGCTTCTTCACTTCGCCCGCATGACCAAGCAGGGATGCGCCGGCCGTAAGGTGGTCTTTGCATTCTATGGATATGCGTGGCATCACCAGGCCGGTTCGGTGGCGCAGTCGCGCGGCGGGCATATTCATCTGGACAGGGTGCTGGCCTGCCCTGATATCGACTACTTGGTCAGCCCCTTCCACTACAGCTTCCGGCAGGTCGGGGGCGTAATCTCCGGCCAGGCGCCGGTGACTCCCGCCATCCTCCACGGCAAGCAATACCTGCATGAGCTGGACGGCTCGACGAACCTTAAGTCCTCCTGGCCCAGCCCGCATGACAATGTCCCGCATGATGCTGCGGAGACTGGACAGCTCCTTCGCCGCGACCTGGCCCGCACGATCACGCAGGGAGCGTCAGCGTGGTACATGGATCTCGTCAGCGGCATGTATGACAGCCCGTCGCTGGTTGCTGAGTTGAAGACTGTCCTTGATGCCGGGAGAAGTCACGCCCTGCGCGCCGGGCGGAGCAACGCGCAGGTGGCTGTAGTGTTGCGGCCGGAGGATGTGCTGGCGTACCGCGAGGATGAACCGCTGCTCACGCCTCTGATCTCCATGTTCAAGCAGTTCCACCTTGAGCGCATGGGGTTGGGGTATGACGAGCTGCTGCTCTCGGACCTGATGCAGTTCTCGACGGAGCAGACCTCGCGCTACCGCCTCTGGATCTTCCCAAGCCTCGCGCAGTTAAGCGATGAGGAACTGGCCGCCATCTGCGTGCACTGCTGCCGCAACGGAAATCATGTGCTGTTCAACCACGCAGTCGGTGTGAGCCACGGCGAGGGGATCGACGTTGCGCGAATGCGCAGGATAACCGGCTTTGATTGCGCCTACACGCTGGAGGCCGGCGAACTGGCCGTGCGCACGCTCCCGGCGGCGCATCCCCTGCTCGATGGCGTCAGGCCCGGGACGATCTTCGGCACCTATGGCGATCCTTCACCAGAGGTGATCAGGCATCACGCGGCGCTAAAGGGGTATCCACAGTCGTTCCAGATCACGCCGCGTTTCTGGATCAGGTCGGGCGGGAAGATCCTTGGCGAGACTATCGATTTCGGCGACCAGCCGCGCGGTGGGCTGGCGATCGGCGAGCGCGATGGCTGGGTGCCCATCCTTTCGGTCGCCCCCATGCTGCCACGGGAGATTCTGCGCAATATCGCCCGCGCCGCCGGCTGCCATGTGTACACCGATCACCTCGGGCAGGTATTCCACTGCGATGGCTACCTGGGGATGTACTTCCACGAGGGGGGCAAGTGTACGATGCGGCTGCCCTCGCCCGCGCGGGTTTGCGATGTCTTCGATGGCCGGGTGATTGCCGAGCATGCCGACACGTTCAGCATCGAGGCACGCGAGAATACAACGGTTCTGTTTCAGTTATCCTGACTTCTAGAGCGCAAGACCATGAGCACACAGTATGCTTCTCATCTGGGGCACTTCAGCGAAGACGGCCGGAGCTTTACCATCACCAGCCCGCGCACTCCGCATGGCTGGAACCAATACCTGTTCAACAGCGAGTACCTCGCCAGCGTCGACATCAATGCCCATGGCCAAAGCTTCTACAAGCGCCCGGACGGCACGCGCACGAACCTGATCCTCGACGGCTCGATGCCCCGCAGGGTGTACGTGCGCGACCAGGGCAGCGGCAAGCTCCTGTGCCTGCCGAGGCTGGCCGGGACGACGCTCACCATCCGCCCGGGCGTAGCGGAGTTTCGCGGCAGCGCAGACGGCATCGAGATCACCTGGACGCTCTCCTGTCCTGAAGGTCTGCGCGGCGAGGCCTGGAATATCACGGTGAAAAACGGCTCGGCGAGTTCCCGCAAGCTGCTGGTGTGCGGCATGTTCCCGCTCTGGCCGCACGGCTACGGGACCAACTTCGGGTATGAAGGCAGCATGTCGCTGGCGTTCCATGAGGACTTGAGCGCGGTCGTGCTCACCAACAACGACCCGGACCGCCCCGATCCCCTCTACAACGCCTACATGATGCAGGATGCGAAGACGCACAGCTTCGACACCTCCACCGCCACGTTCATTGGCGAAGGCTCGATCGATTGCCCTGAAGGGATGAGCACCGGCAAACTCGCGAATCTCCTGAACTGCTCGGCCGGGCATCACGCCGGCAAGCTGGCCGCCCTTGCCAGCGAACATGAACTGTCGCCGGGCGCATCGGTCTCGGTGCAGATGATCCTTGGGGTGGCGGCCGACGCAGGGGAAGTGCGACAGATTCGCTCGCGCTGGTTCAGCGGTCCTGATCGCCTGCGCCGGGCGGTGGCCGATCGGCAGGAGCACTATCGCCAGCTTACCGATCGAGTACAGGTGAAGACGCCGGATGGCGAGTTTGATCGTCTCGTCAATCACTGGCTGGGCTACAACCTCTGTTTCACGGCGCTCTGGACGCGCCTGTACAGCCGAGGCTTCCGCGACTGCATGCAGGACACGCAGGGTGTGGCAGCTCTCGATGCAAAGCAGGCCCGCGCCAACCTGCTGGAGGCCATGCCGCATGTGTACAAGAGCGGCCGATGCCGCCGCGCCTGGGCGGCCGGCAAAGGCGCCCTGTCGGATCAGTACTATGCCGACCAGCCGGTGTGGGTTGCGCCGGCCTTCAAGAGCTACCTGGCCGAGACCGGCGACAAGGCGATCCTCGATGAAGTCTGCCCGTGGTTCGATGGCGGCGAAGCGACAGTATGGGAACATCTGGTCGCATGCCAGCGGCATCTCCACGAGGATCGCGGCGAGCATGGACTTTGCCTGATCCACGAGGGCGACTGGTGCGACAGCGCCCATCGCCTGGGCATCAAGGGGCGCGGCGAGGGGATCTGGCTTTCCATCGCCTATCACAAGAGCCTGCTGGACTTCATCGAGATCGCCCAGTGGCTTGGCAAGAATGACGAGGCGCAGCAGGCGAGACAATGGGCCCAGGAGATCCGCCAGGCTATCAATGAGCATGGCTGGGATGGCCAGTGGTT
>JAKORQ010000156.1 GCA_029777755.1 Planctomycetota bacterium | reverse complement strand
GGTCGGCGCCGCCGGAGAGCAGGTGGCTGGCGAAGCAGTGGCGCAGGACGTGGGGATGCACTTCCTTCAGCAGGCCGCAGGCGCGGGCGTGGCGCTCCACCAGCATCCAGAGATTGACTCGGCTTAAGCGTTTGCCGGTCCGGGAGAGAAACACCAGCGAGCTGGGCTCGCGCGCCAGCCGCGGGCGGGTTTCGCGCAAGTAGACCGAGATCGCCTCACTGGCCGCCTGGCCGATCGGCACGATGCGCTCCTTCATCCCCTTGCCCAGCACGCGGACCGCACCGACCTGCTGGTTGAGATCCTGCAACTCAAGGTTGCACAGCTCACTGGCGCGCAGGCCGCAGGCATAGAGCAGCTCAAGGATCGCGACGTCGCGAAAATACAGCGGCGACGCGGGGTCGGGCGCCGAGATCAGGCGGTTTACCTGCTCTCTGCCAAGCACCTGAGGCAGCGGCCGCTCAGGCTTGGGAGCCTCAAGCTGATCGCGGATCTTCTGCGTCGGGATTCCCTGGCTCTCCAGGTACTCCAGGAAGGTGCGTATACAGGCCAGCCGGCGGGCCACGGTGCGCGTCGTCCTGCCATCCTTGCGCTGTGACTGCAGGTACATGCGCCAATCGATGGCGTCCGCGTTGCTCGGCTTCTTTCCCTGCGCAAGCAGATACTCCTCGGCACTCTCAAGGTCGCGGCGGTACGCGTGGATGGAGTTGTCCGACAGCCCGCGTTCCGAGGCCAGGTACAGCAGAAAACTGCGCACGAAGGGATCAGCCGCCTTCGTCTGCAGCGGATCCCGGCCACCGTCATCGACAAACTCGCGCGCCATCAGCTTGCCTCCTGCACGACGCCCTCATCCTCACTCTGGACCTGCGTCTTCCGCCGGGCAAGCTGCCCCATGGCCAGCTCGATCTGCTCGCGCGAGCCGTCGGTGAAGATGCAGTCGCCGCTCTTGCCCATGACCTGCCTCGCAATGAATGTCAGCAGATCGATCCCACTCCAGCTCCGCAACTGCTGACGGCGCAACTGCATCTGCTCGATGGTCGGCTCCATGGCGGCGATGTCGGTGAACTCGTCAGTGAGGGTAATCTCCTCCGGCGTCATCAGCATCAGTTTCCACGACTTTGCCCTGCTGCCGCGCATCACGGCCACGAAGCGCAGATCAGCCAGCGGTCGAACATGCTCAAGCTGGCCGGAACCAAGGCTGCGAAGCTGCTGCACGTAAGGCTTGATCCTGCCGGCCAGTTCAAACTGCAACCCGCCGGCCGCCTGGTGCATGCGCTTCTCATGGATGTCGGCCACGCCCGGCGAAGTGATGGCGGCGATGCTCTCCTCTATCAGATAGTGGTACATGCCCACCGAGACCGAGCCATCGCACGGCGCCGGGCACTTGTGCATCTGCTTGTACGCACACGCCTGCCCGTGCGGCGCCTGCTGGAGGATGTGGTAGTAGCGGCACAGGTCGAAGGCATCCACGACCGTCTCGACAAACCTCTCGGCGGCCGCCCTGGTGGGCATCGGCCCGAAGGTTGTGCGTGAAAGCTCCCACCTGGGATGATCGGTCAGCGTGTATCGCGGAAACTTCGCCTCCGGGTCCACGCACACATACCAGGCTGACCATGAATCGATCAGCTTGCGATAGGCATGGGGAAACAGCTCCCTGGCGGCCTGGGCATAGACCCAATCGGCCTCGGCCTGCGAGTCAACCCGACGCCAGGAAACCTTGCGGACGACCTGCCGGTAGGGGATACCGCGCGTCTTCTCGTCGGCCGGCTGCTCGCATAGCCGATTGGCCAGCGACGCCCGCAGATTCTTCACACATAAAAGCTGAAACGGCCGCCCCGCCTCATCAAAGAGCAGGTACACCACCCACCTCGCGGGCACCTGCGCCAGGAACCCGGCCAACTCCACGGCCGGATCAAAGGTGAGTTGGTGCGAGAACAAGTCCATCCATGGATCCTCTCACGCAATACCCGCGCTAAGCGGTGCCCGGCCAATGAGATGTAACATCACCCCCGCATGTTGTAGCGGAGGAAGTACTCCATCAGCTCGTGGCCCTGCTCGATCTTCAGATCGCTGTTGGCGGCGTTGACCTCGTTGTACGCCGGGAAGCGACGATGCGCCTCCACCCGTGTTCCGCCGATCACGAATGGCGTGGGCGAATTGCCATGCTTGCGCGTGCGGATGTGGGTGGGGTGGTCCGGCAGGACCATGATGCGCCACTGGTCGAAACTCTTCAGCTTCTCCAGCACCGGGGCGACGATGTGCTTATCGATGGCCTCGATGCTGGCGATCTTGGTGCGAATGTCGGCCTGGTGGCTGGCCTCGTCCGGGGCCTCGATGTGCGAAACCACGATGTCATATTCATCAAGGGCGGTGGCGGTCGCCTCGCCCTGGCCCTTGTAGTTGGTGTCGTGGAAGCTGGTCATCCCCTGCACTTCCCGGTTCTGCCAGCCCAGCAGGGTGCCCAGCCCGCGCAGCAGGTCGACGCTGGTGATCATGCAGCCCTTGCCGATGCCGTACTTATTCTGGAACGACGGCATGTTGGGGGCATGACCCTGGCCCCAGAACCAGACCTGCGTGGCCGGGTTAAGCCCGTTGTCGCGCCGCACCAGGTTGATCTCGTGCTCCTCAAACAGCTCGCGCGAGTACTCCATGATGGCGTTGAGCATCTCGGCGCCCTCGCCGGTGGGCAGATAGCGATCTGTCGACTCCTCGGGGATCTCGTGCGGCGGGGTGGTCTTCACATCCAGCTTGCCGGCCCCGCGATAGACCATCAGGTTGCGATACGAAACGCCAGCGTGGAACTCCACCCCAGGGTAATCCACATTCTCCGCAAGCTCGGAAAGAAGCTGGCGCGCCTCGGCATCGGTGATGCCGCCGGCCGAGTGATCCTTCATGATCCCATCCACCACCGTCACCAGGTTGCAGCGAAAAACCAGATCAGTAGGCGAAAGGGAGATATTCTGGGCGGCCGCCTCCAGGGGTGCCCGCCCGGTGTGGTACTGCCGCGGGTCATATCCCAGCAGGCACATGATCGCCACGTCCGAGCCGCTCTCGAAACCGGCGGGTATCGTGTGCACCAGTCCCTGGCGTCCCGTGGCCGCTATCTGGTCCATCACGGGGGTTCGTGCTGCCTCCAGGGGAGTCCGGCCATCCAGCTCCGGCAGCGCCTCGTCACATGCACCGTCAGGGATAATGATCGCGTATTTCACACCGGTATTGTAAGTGCGGCGGCGACTTCGCCAAGTGAGTAGAAAACGCACATCCCCACATTGCCGGCGCAGCGCCGTACGAAAGCAGGATCACTGCGACGGAGGCTGGATCCAGGGGTCCGGCCGCTCGGGCGATTCGCCCTCCCAGTCATCCAGCGGATCCTTCGCTCTCGCGGATCGCCCCCACAGCGGCTCGGCATTCCCCTTGTTCCACTGGGCGTACGCATCCTCCAGCTCGCGTACAACCTCCGGATGCTGGTCGGCAATGTTGGCTGTCTCACCCGGGTCGGCCGACAGGTCATACAGCTCGGTCGGCCCATCGCTGTAGATCTGCACTAACTTGTACTTGCCCTTGCGCACGGCCCGCTGCTGGCCGATCCTCCAGAACAGCGCCTCATGCGGATCGCCGTTGTTCTCGCCGGTGAGGTATGGGCGAAGATCCACGCCATCCAGCTCGGGATAATCCTTAAGGTTGCCCCCGCCGGTCGCGATGATGGTGGCGGTGAGATCCAGCGATATCACCGGCTTTTCGTACACCACCCCGGCCGGCAGCACGCCCGGCCACTGCATCATCATCGGCACGCGGATGCCGCCCTCATACAGCGACGCCTTGCCGGCGCGGAAGCCGCCGTTGTCCTCGATCTGCGAAGCCGGCGTGTTCCCATTGTCGGAAACGAAGATCACCAGCGTCCTGTCCAGCATGTTGGTCTTGCGCAGCGTCAGGAGGATCTTGCCCACGCCATCATCCATCGCCGCCAGCATGGTGCGCAATGCCCGCTCGCGTGGCTCGGGGATATAGGAGAAACGCGCCTCGCGCGAGGCATTCACATGCACCGGCGTATGCACGGCGTTGTAGGAGACCATCAGGAAAAATGGCCGATGCTGGTTGGCACGAATGTAGTTTGCCGCGCGGTTGGAGATGGCGTCGGTAAGGTACTCATCCTGCTTCTCCACCGGGGTGAAGCCGTCGATGATGGGGTTCTCCGGGGATGTCCCACGGTAACTGTGCCCGCCCCGCAAAAAGCCCCAGAAGCGGTCAAACCCGCGCTCCAGTGGGCGATACCCCTTCTCTTCGCCCAGGTGCCACTTGCCAAACAGGGCGGCCGCGTAGCCGTTCTCAAACATGCGCCGCGGAAGCGTGGGAATGCCCAGCGGCAGCTTTGCCTCGCTGGAGTTGAACTCGTATCCGAAGCGCGTCTGGTACTGACCGGTGATGATTCCCGCCCGCGAGGGGCTGCAAACCGGGCTGGATACGTAGCCATCGGTGAAGCGCACCCCGTTACGGGCGATGGAGTCGATGTTGGGGGTGTAGACCGTCTTGCCGCCCTGGCAGCTAAGCTCTCCATATCCCAGGTCGTCGGCGACGATGAGGACGATATTGGGTTTCTGCGCTGTCGCGTCAGCGGGTGCCGGCGCCGGAGCGGCCGCCTCCTGTGCCACAGACCCCACCGGGATGGCCGATAATGCCAGACCGGCCGCCCACTTCAGCAGGTTCCGCGCAACTTTCCCGGGTTGTTTCTGCATTATCGGCGCCATTATGGCGCCGTCGCCAGATCGATCAATGCTTTGTTACCAGGGTTATCATGCTTGTCGCCGGGAGCTCGATTTCCCCGCTGATTTCCTCCAGTTTGTCCATGTCCCGGCCAGGGTCAGTGACATAGCCGCTGAAGCGCAGATCTTCCGCGCCCTTCAATGTCGCCCTTCGCGCCGGGCCGTCATTGAGAATGTGCAGGACAAGCCGGCCATCCTTCCCACGGACGGCCGCTATCAGCACCTCATTGTCCGAACTGCGCGACTGGAGCACCTTGCCATTGCGCGGGGTGAAGGCCGCGAAATGTCTCATGAAGAAGTACCGCTTCGTCGGCGTGACGGTCGGCGGATTGGTGCTGCGGTCGATTTTCAGGATGCCGTAGTCGTCGGTGTACTCCCAGAGCAGGATCGCCTGCGGCCAGGCATGCTGCAGCAACTCCATGTACTGCCTCGCCTCGGCAAACCCATACCAGTACGTCCCGAAGGTCGCGGGGAACCGCCACGCCTGGGCATCCACTCCCGCCTCCGTCACCATCAGAGGCTTGCCGGAGCGGATCGCGATCTCGCGCCACTCGCGATACTGCGCCGGCGACGCCCCGCCCCAGGTGTGGAACCCGATGGCGTCGACCAAACCTGCCGACCGTTCATCCTTTAGCACCGGCTCGGCGAACTTCGCGGTGCCGCGGGCATGCGCCACGTCGGCCGCCAGGAAGCGTGTCTTCAGCCCCAGTTTCTGGAAGTGCCTCCCCAGGTGAATCACTAGGTCGCGATGCTCCTCCGGGGTGAGCTTCACCGTCACGCCATAGTCCGGCTCATTGAAGGAGAACATCCCCGGCTCCACGCCATACTTCTCCCTGGCGTACAGCAGGTAACTGCCGATCGACTCGGCCAGCTCATC